>JBBRBA010000007.1:0-58401 GCA_038206285.1 Geobacterales bacterium | reverse complement strand
TTAAAGAAAGCCGCGTGAATCCGCTACACGGCAAAAGAGAAGGAAGGCAGCCTTCGCTCCGCTTCGGCTGCCTTCCTTCTCTCACTAAAAGCGGACAACTCATTTGCTACAAAACCGGACATTTCTATTTGACGCCGACAGGATTATTTCTAGCGGAATTTCCAGGAGAATGCTTCATCCGCTTTAGACTAAATTATACCAACAGAAAAAAGCATTTATGCCTTTGAAGCCCGAAATCACGCTAAACATTGTTTATCCAGCCGTCAAACTGTCCATTAAACCGTGCCACCTTGGTTGCAGATTTTCGCCTGCGCGCATGAAGACCTGTTTAACCGCAAACGGATGCTTTGTCTTGTACTCTTCCACCCCATTTGCTAACATTGCTCTCTCATCTCTCACGAAGCGACAGGTTATGAAAAGCGGAATAGTATACCTCATAGGCGCCGGTCCAGGCGATCCCGGTCTGATAACGGTCAGGGGGAGGGAGTGCCTCTCTCACGCTGATGTTGTCATTTACGACTACCTTGCAAACGGTGAGCTCCTTAAACATGCAAAACCGGATGCAGAGCTGATCTACGCCGGGAAAATCGGCGGTGCCCACAATCACGCCCAGACGCAGATAAACGACCTCCTGGTGGCAAAAGCTGCTGCCGGTAACAGGGTAGCGCGGCTCAAGGGGGGCGATCCGTTTGTTTTCGGCCGCGGGGGTGAAGAATGCGAGGCGCTGGTTGCCGCGGGAATCAGCTTCGAAGTTATTCCCGGGGTAACTGCCGGAATCGGAGCTGCCGCCTATGCCGGCATTCCGTTGACCCACCGGCATGTAACGACATCTGTTGCCTTTGTCACCGGGCATGAAAACCCTGACAAGGAAGTTAGCGTGATCGACTGGGAAAAACTCTCTTTGGGGAGCGGCACTGTCGTCTTTTACATGGGGGTGAAAAATCTGCCGCAGATTGTCGCAAATCTTATGGCTAACGGACGCAGCCCCGAGACACCGGTTGCCCTCATAAGATGGGGCACCAGAGTGGAGCAGGAAGTCATGACCGGAACGCTGGCCGATATCGCGGAAAAAGTCAGAAAATCCGGATTCAAGGCTCCCGCCATAACCGTTGTCGGCGAGGTCGTAAATCTAAGGCAGAAACTCCGCTGGTTCGACAATCGCCCGCTCTTTGGCAAAAATATTCTGGTCACAAGAGCCGCCGATCAGGCGGGTGAGTTCAGCTCCATGCTTGCATCACAGGGCGCAAGAGTTTTTGAGTGCCCGACAATTTCGCTGGTCAAACCCGACTCACTGGCGGACCTCGATGCCGCAATTGATGAAATCTCCTCTTATGACTGGCTCATACTTACTTCCGGCAATGCAGTCCGTCATTTTTTCAGCAGGCTTTACGAACGCGGTCTGGACGCCAGAGCGCTTGCCACTTGTAAAGTAGCTGCCGTAGGCCCGAAGAGCGCTGCAGCTGTCCGGGAGTTCGGCATAATTCCCGATCTTGTCCCTGCTGATTACAAGGCCGAAGGGGTTGTGGCAGAATTCGGCAGGCTCAATGTTTCCGGGAAAAGAGTGCTCTTCCCGCGGGCAGACAAGGCTCGCGACCTGATACCGTCGGCCCTTGCGGCAATGGGCGCTTTCGTCTCCGCTCCGGTTGCCTACTGCAACCGGCTACCGGAATCTCTGCCGCCCGAAGCGCTGCTTGCTCTGGAAGAACAGCGGATAGACTGTGTTACTTTTACGGCATCATCCACGGTCGATAACCTCTCGGCGATGCTTGGCGAGAACCGGTTCCTCAGATTGCTTGCAGGGATTAAAGTTGCGTCCATCGGGCCGATAACAACAAGGAGCTGTCTTGAGCTGGGTCTTAAAGTCGATATTGAACCGGCAAAATACACCCTTGACAAGTTGACGGAGCGGATTGTCGAATTTTTCACCAGATAACAACAAAGGAGTCAATATGTTCTACCCACAGTTTCGCGCCCGCCGTATCAGAGGCAATGAAATCTTCAGGAGGATGGTCCGGGAAACGACTCTTTCTGCCACTGACCTTATCTACCCGATGTTTTCCGCCTTCGGCAAAGGGATCAGAAAAGAGATTTCTTCTATGCCCGGAATTTATCAGCAGTCGATCGAAAACATCGTCGCCGAGGCGCAGGAGGCTCATAGCCTCGGGGTCCCGGCGGTAATTCTCTTCGGCATTCCGGAAACAAAGGATGCTGTCGGCAGCGATGCCTATGCAGAGTGCGGCATCATCCAGGAGACGATCCGGGCGCTGAAGAAGGGTGTGCCGGGACTTGCCGTGATCACCGATGTCTGCCTCTGTGAATACACTGATCATGGTCACTGCGGCATCATTAAAGACGGTGACGTCGACAACGATGAGACCCTGGAACTGCTGGCAAAGGAGGCGCTCTCCCATGCCCGGGCAGGGGCGGACATGGTCGCCCCGTCAGATATGATGGACGGCCGTGTAGCCGCTATCAGGGAGATTCTGGATGGTAACGGCTTTGACAAGATTCCGTTGATGAGCTATGCGGTCAAGTACGCTTCCGGCTACTATGGTCCGTTCCGTGAAGCTGCCGAGTCAACGCCGCAGTTCGGCGACCGCCGCTCCTACCAGATGGATCCGGCAAACCGCCGTGAAGGGCTGCGTGAAGCGCGGATGGATATGGAGGAGGGAGCTGACATTCTGATGGTGAAGCCGGGGCTCCCTTACCTGGATATCATTCGCGACCTGCGTAACGAATTTGATCTCCCCATTGCCGCCTACAACGTTTCCGGTGAATACAGCATGATCAAGGCTGCAGCGCGCAACGGCTGGATCGATGAAGACAGGGTCATCATGGAGACAATGATTTCCTTCAAGCGGGCGGGAGCGGATCTGATACTAACCTATCATGCTAAAGAAGTGGCTAAACTGTTGAAGAGCGGCAACTATTAACTTTGCATGCTTCTTCCTGCCACATGAACAAGCATACAGGCAATTTCGTCAACATTGCCCGTCCTCTCACCGAGATGGCGGCTCTGCAGCCCGAGACGGCTGCCATCATCTTCCCGGAACAGCAGAGAACGCTGACTTTTCGTGAACTTGACTGCTGGAGCAGCCGGCTTGCCGCCGGTTTCGAAAAAGCAGGAATTGTCAGGGGGGTGCGTACTGCGCTGCTTGTCCCCCCTTCGCCGGAGCTGTTTGCCGTTACCTTTGCGCTTTTCAAATGCGGTGCTGTACCGGTATTTATAGATCCGGGGATAGGAGCGAGAAACATGAAGGGGTGTCTGGCTGATGCTGCTCCGGCCGCATTCATCGGCATTCCGAAAGCGCATCTCGCCAGAAAGCTTCTGGGGTGGGGCAAAGCTACTCTCCGGACACTGATAACCGTTAACGGCAGCAGATTCTGGGGGGGCATCCCCTTGAAACATGTCGAGCTGACTACTGCCTCTTATACTGCTGTCGAAACCCTGCGGGACGAAACAGCTGCCATCCTCTTTACCAGCGGCAGCACCGGTCCGCCAAAGGGTGTTGTCTACACCCACGGCAACTTTGCGGCACAGATTACTGCGCTGCAGGAAATTTACGGCATCGCCCCCGGCGAAATCGACCTGCCGACCTTCCCTTTATTTGCTCTCTTTGCCCCGGCTCTCGGCATGACGGCGCTCATTCCGCAGATGGACTTTACCCGACCCGGGATGGTTAATCCTCGCATAATCCTCAAAATCGCCAAAGATTACAAAGCAACAACCATGTTCGGCTCACCGGCTCTGCTGAACCGGGTCGGTCGTTATGGCGCAACGCACGGCATTACCCTGCCGCAGATGAAGCGGGTCATCTCCGCCGGCGCGCCGGTTCCTGCGGCAGTGCTCGAACGTTTTGCCAGGATGCTGCCTGCTGATGCCACTATTTTCACCCCTTACGGAGCTACCGAAGCCCTGCCGGTAAGCTCTATCGGACATCGTGAAATCCTTAGCGAAACCTCACAGGCAACTCGTGAAGGTAAAGGGATTTGCGTCGGACGCCCTGTCAAAGGCCTTTCGCTGGCAATCATCCCGATTAATGATGAGCCTGTTGCCAGCTGGTCGGATAATCTGCGTCTTTCCGCAGGCGAGATCGGCGAGATCGTCGTCTCCGGAGCACAGGTGACCGCGAGCTATTTTGGTCGCCCGGAAGCGACAGCGCTTGCCAAGATTCCCGGTCCGGATGGTGCCTTCTGGCATCGAATGGGCGACCTCGGCTATCTTGACGACACGGGACGGGTCTGGTTCTGCGGCAGAAAGGGCCATCGGGTCGTCACCTCGCACAGTATGCTTTGCACTATTCCGGTTGAGGGGGTATTCAATGCCCACCCCGATGTCTTGCGTACCGCCCTTGTCGGCTGCGGCGAGCCGGGCAGGCAGCGCCCGGTTCTCTGCGCAGAACTGGAAAAAGGGATCAGCAGACGTGAAGAGAGCCGAATCCGGCGCGAGCTTCTCGACATCGGTGCTTGCTTTCTGCATACCAAAGAGGTCAAGGATATCCTTTTCCACCCTGCTTTCCCGGTGGATATTCGGCATAATGCGAAAATTTTTCGGGAAAAGCTCGCTTTCTGGGCTGGCAGGAGGGTGGCATGAAAGCCCTGGTGACCGGAGGCGGCGGGTTTTTGGGCGGGGTCATTGTCAGGATGCTACGAGAACGGGGTGACGAGGTTGTGAGCTTCTCCAGGGGCGATTATCCTCTACTCACCGCCCTCGGGGTGACCCAGTTGCGTGGCGACCTTGCAGACAGCGCAGCAGTGACTGCAGCGGCTAAAGAGTGTGACATAATTTTTCATGTTGCGGCAAAGGCCGGCGTCTGGGGGTCTTACGAAGAATATTACTCTGTCAATGTTACCGGAACAGAGTCGGTGCTGGCTGCTTGCCGTGCACAAGGCATAAAAAGGCTTGTAGCAACCGGCTCACCTAGCGTTGTCTTTGACGGCAACGATATCGCCGGGGTGGATGAATCACTTCCTTATCCCGCTCATTTTGAGGCAAATTATCCGCTGACAAAGATGCTCGCCGAACGACTTGTCCTGCAGGCGAATTCACCTGATCTGGCTACTGTCTCATTGCGGCCTCATCTCATCTGGGGACCGGGCGACAATCATCTTTTGCCGAGAATCATTGCGAAAGCGCGGAAGGGTCGGTTGAAACGTATCGGTAAACGACCGTGCGTTGTCGATACCGTCTATGTAGATAACGCCGCCAGAGCGCACCTGCTTGCGGCAGACCGGCTTGCGCCCGGCAATACCATTGCCGGAAAAGCCTATTTTATAACGAACGGCGAACCTTTGCCGCTGTGGGAGATGGTGAACAGAATTCTTGCCGCAGCAGATATGGCACCGGTGACGGCAACAATCTCACCAGGCGCGGCAAAAGCGCTTGCCGCAATCTGTGAGTCTCTCTGGAAGCTGTGCAGGCTCTCGGGGGAACCACCGCTGACCCGCTTTGTTGCCAGTGAACTTTCTACTGCCCACTGGTTCAACATCAGTGCGGCACGACGAGATCTGGATTACGAGCCGGATATTTCCATAGACGAGGGGCTGAAGCGACTCCGTTCATGGTTTGCAACAGAAGGACTACCTGCCGAGAAACGGTGACAACAGCAGATAGCAGGCATAGGCAACTATAGCGGAAGCTGGAATGGTGAGAACCCAGGCAATCATTATCCGCTGGGCAACAGTCCAGTTCACTGCCGAAATTCTCTTTGAAAGACCTACCCCAAGAATGGCCGAGGTGATGACATGGGTGGTACTGACCGGCATTCCCATTGAGGCCGCACCAAGGATTACCCCTGCCGAAGCTGTTTCAACGCAGAAGCCATGAACCGGCTGCAGTTTGACAAAATCGTGACCGACAGTCTTGATGATCCGCCACCCACCGGCAGCTGTCCCTATCCCCATGGAAACAGCACAGGCGATCTTCACCCATGTCGGGACATCAAACGACGGGATCAGTCCGTAACTCAGGAGCGCCATGGTGATTACCCCCATCGACTTCTGGGCATCAGCTGTGCCATGCGCAAAAGCCATACAGGCTGCCGAAATTATCTGCATACGGCGGAAACCCTTGTTCAGACCGCTTGGTGATCTTTTGCGAAAGACCCAATAGATAATGATCATGAAAGTAAAACCGATAATAGTGCCAATAACAGGTGAAATAAGCAGGGCAAGTACGATCTTCTTGAGTCCTGACCAGTGGAGCGCGGCACTGCCTGAATGAGCCAGGACTGCGCCGATGAGACCGCCGATAATCGCGTGGGACGAAGATGAAGGTAGACCGTAGTACCAGGTGATGATGTCCCAGATTATCGCTCCCAGAATTCCGGCAAGTACCACCATCTGGGTTATATTATCCTTGTCAACTATCCCCTTACCGATGGTAGCAGCTACTTTTGTTGAAACCATGGCCCCGGCAAAATTCAGGATCGCTGCCATGAATATAGCTGCCTTTATGGAGAGAGCCCTGGTAGACACGCACGTGGCAATAGCATTGGCCGTATCGTGGAATCCGTTGATATAATCGAAGGCTAGTGCAGCAAGAATTACCAGCACCAGCATTATCATTGTTGCATCAGGCATTTTTCAACACCACACTTTCAAGAATATTAGCTGCATCTTCACTCTTATCTGTTGCTTTCTCCAGAGTTTCGTAGATCTCCTTCCACTTGATCAGTTGAATCGGATCTTTCTCTTCATCAAAGAGACGGCTTATCGCCTCGCGGCAGACACGGTCAGCCTCATTCTCAAGGGCATTCACCTCAACACAGTACTCGGCAATAGGTTCCATCTTGCCACCGATCACGGCAAGCGCTCGGTTGATGGCTTCAGCCCCTTTTAGAATAAGAAATGCAAGTTCTTTGGCCTCAGGGGTCGAGGCTTCGACATTGTACATTACAAACCGCTGTGCAGAGCCGTCAATCAGGTCAAGGATGTCATCCAGAGCAGAGGCTAGTGAATAGATATCCTCTCTGTCAAAGGGGGTGATGAAGCTTTTGTTGAGCTTCTTGATGATTTCGTGTGTCTGTACGTCTCCACGATGTTCAATATCCTTGATAGCTTTCTGGCTTGCTACCGGATCAGAGTAGTTATCAAGCATATTCTTCAGCTCTTTGGCACCTTCAACTATAATTCCACCCATCTCCTGGAACATCTGGAAAAACTTCTCTTCTTTCGGGATAAGTCCGAACATTGTTGTCGCCTCTCCTTTGCTCATATATATTCTAGTGCTGCGGCATGTAAAACCGTTTGTTTAATGAGAAATAAAACTTAGTGAATATAGCAGGTATTATTACTGCTGTGTCAAAAAAGAGTGCATCGGATTTAAAGTTTTTTGCGTTTCTTCAGCCTGCTTGGCTTTGCTGCCTGTGCAGCAAAGTGACCCAGCAGCAAAGCAATGCAGCTCAGATGTCTGCTTCAATTAGGTACATCATAGCCAGTCGGCCTCTGTTTTCGAGGCAAAGCCGGCAGAGCTTCCCGCTATCCTGCCAATGATGCACTGCAAGCCATGTTCCAGCCTCTGCAAATACCGGCTCTTTCCCTGGATTGTCAATGCTCTCCCCGCAGATGGTACAATTGCTGCTGGTGTCAATTGTCATCTGAATTCAAAACCAGTTGCGCAAGAGCTTCAATGAACTTGGGAGAACTGTTCAGCGAAGGCATTCTGGCAAATTTCGCGATGCCAAGCTCCCACGCCTTTCTGGAGTATTCTATGTCTATTTCATGAAGTGTTTCGATATGGTCTGATACAAAAGATAGTGGCACAACAAGAAGGTTTTTGACACCGTTAGCTGCGAGTTTTTTCAGCATATCATCCGTTGACGGTTCAAGCCATTTTACCGGCCCTGCTTTCGACTGAAAAGAGAGATGATGCGGCAATGTGAAGTGCTTCATGACCAGTCGGACGCTCTCCTCTACCTGGGTGAGGTATGGATCGCCTTCATCGATGAACGCTTGCGGTAGCGAGTGTGCTGAGAACAGCAGCTCTACATCTGCCAGAGGGTGAAATTGTTTCAGACCTTCCCTGATTTTTTCGGCCAGCGCATCTATGTATCCGATATCATTATAAAAACTTTCAATGCATCTGACATTGAACTCGACTTTCGCCTCAGACAGCACTCTTCTAAGCTCCTTAATGCTTGAACCGGTGGTAGCTCTTGAATAGTGAGGGTAGAGCGAAACAGCAATGATATCCTTGATCCCGGCTCTTCTGATTTCAGCTAGAGCTTCTATTGTCGACGGTCTCCAGTAGCGCATTGCAACGAAGCAGCGATATTTATCACCAAGCACTTTTTCAAGTGCTCCGGCCTGCTCGTCGGTTAGCTCACGCAAAGGAGATTTTCCGCCTATAAGACTGTAGTTCTCTTCTACATGTCCTGCTCTCTTGTTGACAATAATCCTCGCGATCAGCGGCTGAAGCCAGGCTGGCCCGATTTTTATGATTTCCCTGTCGGTGAAGAGATTCAGGAGAAAAGGTTTTACCGCATCAAGAGAGTCTGGCCCTCCCATCTGCAAAAGAAGTACTGCTGTTTTTTCAATCATGCTTTCCCCGATTATTACAAGTAAAGTGTTACCGTGTGAATCTCGCCGTTTTCGCGCTCACGAAATTGCAGCTTGATGGCCTTGGCAGCCTTAGCCTCGCCGGGGAAAAAGAGAAACCCGTTTGCCAGGTGATCTTGCGGAATCGGCTTGTTTTCCAGCCCTTTGCTGCGGATATCATTGATTATGCTTGCCTGGCGATCAGAGGATGAAGACTCTCTTGACGTTCCGATAACAGCACCGCCTGCGGCTCCGAGTGCTGCGCCTTTGCCGATGGCGTTGCCGACATTGTTACCCGAAACAATGCCGATAGCTGCACCCAGTATTGCACCTCCAGCAGCCCCCCAGAGAGCTCCCACCCCAGCGCCTTTACCCAGAGCTGCAAGCTGCGTCGATTTTTCAACCCTGCCTACAGCGACATGATTAGGCACAACCTGCCAGTAACGGCCCTGTTCATCTATGAGAAACGTCTGCTCTGTTACAATCTGCAGCGTATTGCCGCTTTGGTTGTTCATTACCAGTTGCACAGGAAGCAACCCGGCCTCCCTGATATCGAAACCGAAAGCCTCCTTTGCTTCATCTTTGCCAGCATATGCTTCAGCGCCGATCGTTACACCGCCAACCTCCTGCTTATTGACATAAGCTTCTGGCGGACGGAATGATACGTATTGGCTCTTGTATGAGGTACAACCGGCAAGCTGCATCGCTACCACAATAATAACAACGGTTTTTTTCATTAATTGCATTCCAGGCCCCTTTCTTATCTGCTAGATTTTATCATGCCGCCAACAATATACAAGATAGCGTATTTTGCACAAAAAACCGGCAGATTGCAGGCTTTCACATTTGCGCCAGAATCAACGTTCTTCTCCCCGGGCAGAGCTTACCATGCTTCCAGCGCAGAAACAGTTTACAGGGCGATTATGCTCTCATAGCAATTGATCGCAATTTTTCAGGAGACTCTGCGTCTAATTATAACTAATGATCTCATATCTCTTACAAAAGGCAGATGAAATTCATGGATAGCCGTAACTTCTACTCCAAGCGAAGCAAGCTTATCAGCCGACGACTTTGCTTCGTGTCTACCCTCCCTACCCTTCATGGCAATTACGACTCCATCCGGAGCAAGCAGCGGCAACGAAAGTTGAACGAATTTTGGAATATCAGAAAATGCCCTGGAAACTACCACGTCGAACCGTTGAGAATACTTATCAACAAGATTCTCTACCCTTGCATGCACAGCATCGAATTTTTCCAGCCGTAGCAGGCGAGCAATATGCCTCTGGAAAAGAATCTTTTTTTCTACAGCATCAACCGAAACAATCCATGCAGCAGAAGAGACAATTTTCAGAGGTATAGCCGGGAAGCCACCTCCAGAACCGATATCGAGCAGCGATCCGGAAACATCCAACATCTTCAGAATTACAAGAGAGTCGAGAAAATGCTTTACCGCTATATCCTCGGCACTGGTTATCGCGGTGAGGTTTATTTTGCGGTTCCATTTACAAAGCTCGTCTGCAAATAGAGAAAATTTATCAATTTGGCTTTGGTTGAGCTCAATTCCCAGCTCGCCTGCTCCTCTCACCAGATAGCCCTGTAGTGTTTTCATCCTTCAATCTTTGTCTTTAGCGCAATAGAAAGTATGGCAACAGCCGCCGGCGTTACCCCGGGTATCCGTGATGCTTGCCCCAAAGTAGTCGGCCTAAATTGTGTCAACTTCTCGCGCACTTCCGCTGTAAGTCCGGAG
Source organism: Geobacterales bacterium (assembly GCA_038206285.1). Classification (GTDB taxonomy): domain Bacteria; phylum Desulfobacterota; class Desulfuromonadia; order Geobacterales; family DSM-12255; genus VEOV01. The sequence continues at coordinate 48,116 of JBBRBA010000007.1, read as the reverse complement.
ATGGAAGCGTAATCAAAGCTCAATGGGATACGTGCGCCCTCCATTTTTGCCATTCTTTTTACCTGCTCCAGCTGGCGATCAACATAGCCTTTGTATTTGACCTGAATCTCTACCTGCTCTTGCACCGCAATCGATACATCGCCGAACGATTGATCAAGCCTTTTCAAATCAGCATATGTAACATCAGGCCTTTTCAGCAGCTGTTCAAAGGTAATCGAATTCTGAATCCCGGAAAGGTCAAAATCCTTTAGAAGTTCCGGCGTCACTTCAGATGGCAGGAGTTTAGTCTTGTGCAATTTTTCAAGCTGAACATCTATTGCTATTCTCTTAGTAACGAATTGTTGATAATCATCTTGTGACACAAGTCCAAGCCTGTACCCCATCTCCCGCAAACGCAGATCAGCATTGTCCTCGCGCAACAGCAACCGGTATTCGGCACGGGAGGTAAACATCCTGTATGGCTCCTTCGTCCCCATAGTTACCAGATCATCAATCATAACGCCGATGTATGCTTCATTTCTGGCAAGAACCAGTTGCTCTTTTCCCTTTACCTTTAATGCTGCGTTTATCCCGGCAATCAAACCCTGCCCGGCGGCTTCCTCGTACCCCGATGTACCATTAATCTGTCCGGCATGATAAAGATTTCTTATTTTTATTGTTTCAAGCGTGACCTGCAGCTGAACCGGATCTGCATAGTCATACTCAATTGCGTATGCCGGACGCATGATCTCTACTTTTTCGAGCCCCTCGATACTCCGGTAGAACGCCCACTGCACATCAATCGGCAGGGACGTGGAAAGCCCGGAAGGGTAATATTCTACGGTGTTCAAACCTTCCGGCTCAATAAACGTCTGATGTCGGTCCTTTTCCGGAAAGCGTACCACCTTATCTTCAATGGACGGACAATAACGCGGACCGATCCCCTCTATTATTCCAGCATAAAGTGGAGAACGGTCAAGCCCAGATCTGATAATTTCGTGGCTGCGACGATTAGTATAGGCGATATAGCACGGCACTTGTGGTCGGGTTATGGAAACCGTTGAAAACGAAAACGGCTTCGGTGGGTTGTCGCCAAACTGTGGCTCTAGCCGCGTGAAATCTATGGTGCGTCCGTCAAGCCTTGCTGGCGTCCCGGTTTTGAGCCTGCCGATTTCAAAGCCCAGGTCACGTAGATTGTCTGACAGGCCATCAGACGGCAGATCGCCTGCTCGCCCACCCGGATAGTTTATAAGGCCGATATGAATCAATCCTTTCATAAACGTTCCGGTTGTCAGGATCACTGTTTTGCCATAAAACCTGACTCCGGCTTTCGTATCTACTCCGGACACCTCATCACGATCAATAACAAGGCGGATAACCTCTGCCTGCTTGATATCAAGATGCGCCTGATTCTCAAGCACAGCTTTCATACGGAGCCTGTAAAGCTGCTTATCTGCCTGGGCTCTTGATGCTCTTACCGCGGGCCCTTTGCGCATATTGAGAACACGGTACTGTATCCCCGTGGCATCGATATTTTTCCCCATTTCTCCGCCAAGAGCATCTATCTCCCGAACAATATGTCCCTTTGCCTGCCCACCTATTGCCGGATTGCATGACATAAGAGCAACCGCGTCAATATTGATTGTCAGAAGAAGTGTCGTGCAACCCATCCTTGCTGCCGCCAATGCAGCCTCGCAGCCGGCATGCCCTGCCCCTGTTACAATTACGTCGTATTGCTTGTCATAAGCAATCAATGGCTTTCTCCTGTTCTGCATGACCCGACATCAAATATTGCGGTTTACATTCATATAGTTATGAATGATTTTAGCTTATGTTCCACGTGAAACATTGATTATTTTCCGACACAGAACTGCTCGAAAATCAGGTTTAGAATGTCATCGGGTGTGGTCTCTCCGGTGACCTGGCCGAGAACGTCGAGGGCGTCACGCAGATCAAGAGCCAGCAGCTCATCAGGCAGTGGAATGGCGCAGTGCTCGATGAAATCGCTAAGCAGAATCTTGACGCGTAGAAGAGTGTCCCTGTGCCTTGACTTTGAAAGCAGGATAAGTTCGCGGCTGTCAACAGCTTTACCGTGCAGAAAAGTCAGTGCTATCTGGTGTTTGAGTTGTTCGATTCCGGTCAGAGATAAAGTTGATATTGCAATGGCAGGATATGACAAGAGACTGGAAGGAAGGCGAATCTCACTAGCGAGGTCTGACTTGTTGAGAACGATGATTATTTTGGACTGCTTGATAGATTCGGCTACGAATTGATCATCTGCATCAAAAGAGCGGGAAGCATCCAACACATAAAGTACAAGGTCGGCTGAAGCAATCCTTCCTAAAGCAAGAGCTATACCCTCACGTTCAACCGTATCCTCAGAGGTACAAATTCCGGCAGTATCAAGCAGCTTCACCGGCAGGCCATCTATATTAACAACTTCTTCGATCAAATCACGAGTTGTACCGGGTATTGCAGTTACAATCGCACGCTTCTCCTTCAGAAGAGTATTAAGGAGGCTGGACTTACCGACATTCGGCTTGCCTGCTATCAGGACACTTACTCCCTCGCGGATCACCCTTCCTTCGTCAAATGTAGCGACGAGATCAGAGATTATAGAAAGCGAGTCGTTAATCTGCTGACGGAGACAATCAGCATCCTTTGCCACCATATCATCTTCGGGAAAGTCCACATATGCTTCCACAAGAGCAAGCGCACGTCGAATAAGATCTCGAACCTTGAATAGTGCAGCCGAGAGTGATCCGTCAGACTGCTGCCTGGCGACAGCAACAGCTGTATCTGTCTTCGCCCTGATCATGTCAATAATTGCTTCTGCTTGAAGGAGATCGATGCGGCCGTTCAAAAAAGCACGCCGTGTGAACTCACCAGGGTCGGCCAGCCGTGCACCGCAAAGAAGTATAACAGCCAAAACTTGTTGAATAATCAGTGTGCCGCTGTGGCATTGAATTTCGACAACATCTTCGCGGGTAAAACTTCGCGGAGCCTGCATATATACTGCAAGCGCCTCGTCGATTGTTGTGGTGGTTTGCGGAGAAACAATGTCTCCATAATAAAAACGGTGGCTCTGAAAGCCACCGTCATATTTTCGCTTGAAAACTGCCTTGAGAATAGATAACGAAGCAGAGCCGCTGATCCTGATAACACCTATCCCGCCCTCACCTGCCGGAGTGCTAATTGCAGCAATTGTATCCTCAAGATACATGAAGGATCAAGCCTCCTTGAGCGTCCTGTTGATATAAGCCTGCTGGGCAATGGTCAGGATATTGTTGACCAGCCAGTAGAGCACAAGACCGGAAGGAAAGCTCAGAAACATGAAAGTAAAGACAACGGGTAAAGCAAGCATCATCTTAGCCTGGACAGGATCCATGTTTGTAGGAGTCATCTTTTGCTGAATGAACATGGTGGCCCCCATAATAATCGGGGTAACATAATACGGATCCTTTGCTGATAAATCCTGAAGCCAAAAATAGAACGGGGCATGACGTAGCTCAATAGAAAACATCAATGCCTTGTAAAGTCCGAAAAAAACTGGGATCTGGACAATCATTGGTAGGCAACCACCCATAGGATTAACCTTGTGGGTTTTGTAAAGTTCCATTACTGCTCGGTTCAGACCATCACGGTCATCCTTGAACTTGTCTTTCAGCTTCTGCATCATAGGCTGAAGCTTCTGCATTTCTTTCATCGATTTATAACTCTTATGCGTAAGCGGAAAGAACAGAATCTTCAAAATGACGGTAATAACGATGATCGCAAGGCCATAATTGTGAACATAGCGATAAAGGAGCTTGAGTGAATGTAATAATGGTTTTGCAAGAGCAGAGAACCAGCCGAGGTCAATTGCCTCTTCCAGTTGCGCAGACTGAGATTTGAGGATATCGATATCCTTTGGTCCGAGAAAAAGATTGCATGAAGAAGTAACTGCTTGTCCAGGCTTAATATCAGTCTTGAGACTGGCAAATTTCTGAGATACAATTCCGTTTTGATCTTTAAGGGTAACTGTTGAAATACCGGCGCCATTTGAAATAACAGCGCTAAGGAAATACTTGTCCCCGAAACCGCTCCACTTTACTCCCTTGCTATATGACTTTTCACTTTTGGTCAGGTCGGTTATTGCATCAAATGATACACCTGAATCGGAAAGGGTAACCGGGCCGTAAACCTCAAAACGACCGGCGTCATTTTTTGGCTTGGCTGACGGATTAAGCAAACTAAGTTGCATCTGCCCGGAAATGACTTGAGACGACTTGTTAGCAACCGTTTGTTCTAACAATATTGGATACTTGTTGCCGGCAAAGGTATATGTTTTTCTGATTGAAATGCCGCTTGAATCGGTAAATGCCAGATCGAGGGATTTAACCTCCGCTCCGGTCAAGGTCAAACGGTCTGTACTCGGAGTAAAATTTACATCACCATCGGGCAGGAAGCCGGGATAATTACTAGCCAGGTTATAACCTGGCGATCTGGTCTGGTCGAAAAGAATAATTTCCTTACCGTCTGGCCCAGCAACATCCTTATATTTTTTTAAGACGAATTTTTGAACTGCTCCGTTACGAGATGAGATTACTGCTGAAAATACGTCATTTTCAACCAAAATGTCCTTAATTTGAGAAAGTTGCGGGTTCACTTCGGTACCAACCGGGGAGGACTTGGCAGAAGCAAGCGTTGGAACCACTTCCTGTGGTAAAGTAGAAGTTTGGGCCGTTTCTGGCTTTTGCTGGACGGCTTTTGTTTGCGGGAAAATAATAGTATAGCCGTACATAACCGCTATTGAAAGCAGCACAGCTATTAAAACGCGTTTTTCCATAAAGCCTCCAAATTAATCAATGTACAGGATCATACCCACCAGGATGGAAAGGGTGGCATTTAGCAAGGCGCAATCCAGTTTTTACAAAACCCAGAATGAGGCCGTGTTTCTGAAGAGAGAGAATTGAATATTCTGAACAGGAAGGATAAAATCTACAAGATGCCCCTTTCAGCGGCGAAAGGAAACGTTGATAGAAACGTATGGAAGCGATTGCCAATCTAATGATTGTTCCGCTGGCCAATTCGGTTGAGTGCATTGGCAAGTTCCTGACAAACTGCGGCGTAACTTAGACATACGGCGCCACTGCGAGCTATTATGTTATAGTCAGATATTGGGAACTTTTGCCTGTTATTACGATAAAAGTTCCTGATCAACCTCTTTACGCGATTTCTTGCAACGGCATTTCCAACTTTTTTACTAACGGTGACACCTAACCTTGAAAATGATTCGGCCGGTTCCCCGAGCAGGATAATAAAATTGGGTGTTATCCATTTTCTGGCATTTGCAGATAACTTGATAAAATCAGGCCTTTTGAGGATACGGACTGACTTATCAAAAGCAAACTCACGTGACACTACAAACGACTATTTTGCCGCAATAGAAACAGATAGCCTTTTTCTGCCCTTTGCTCTGCGACGCTTGATTACAAGTCGACCATTTTTTGTAGACATCCGCACAAGAAACCCGTGCGTACGCTTGCGAGAAATATTGCTTGGTTGAAATGTACGTTTCATATATTACCCCTGAAAAAAAATATCATTGATGAAGCAAAGAAGATTTTTACTCATATATGCATAAGGTTGTCAACCTTTTTTTAAACGACGGTAAATAATTTGACCTTGCAAATCAGTATATGCTCTGATAGTCTTGAGACCGTGAAAGACTGCTTGTGTGCCTGTAATTAGCTGATTTATAAGGTGTCTCAGTTTAGTGTGCGGTTATCAACAGCTGTTGATAACATTGTTTATAACTGCTTGATTACAAATTCGCCCTTTTTTATAAAGCATCTGCCAGATAGATGCAACCAATAAACAATTTACACACAAATGGAACTATACAAGAATGAAGCAGCTATGGCACGAGGCCAAACAAAAGATTGAGCAGGTTCTTACCCCTCAGGCATTCCGAACCTGGATTAAACCGATTAAATATATCAATATTGATGAATCTGTCATAATTCTGCAAGTTCCAAACGAATTTCATAAAAATGAATTAAAAGAAAGATATCTGTCACTCATAAAAGAAGTTATCTCGGGACTTACCGATAATCGTTTCGAGCTTGAGATAAATATTGCCGAATTCACCCCGGAACCACTCAAGCATTCTTTGCCAGTCGAAGAAAGTGCCATTGACGCTTTCGCAAAAGACAAAATTAAAAACTCCTCTATTACAACTTCCCTGAATGCCAGATATACCTTCGACACCTATGTCTGCGGTGCAAGCAATGAATTTGCCTACGCAGCATCACAGGCTGTAGCTGATACCCCTGCAACCAAATATAATCCGCTTTTCATTTACGGAGGAACAGGGCTTGGTAAAACGCATCTTATGGTGGCTATCGGCAATCAGATACTAAAAAGTAATCCGGATGCAAAAATCTGCTACTACACCTCTGAAACATTTATGAACGAGATGATTAACTGCATTCGGCATAAGAAAATGGAAGATTTTCGCGCTAAATTTCGCAAAGCTGATGCCCTGCTAATTGACGATATTCAGTTTATGGCGGGTCGCGAAGCTACCGAAGTAGAATTTTTTCACACATTCAATGCTCTTTACGAATCTCACAAACAAATTGTTATAACATCTGATAAGTTTCCAAAAGATATACCAGGACTTGAAGAAAGATTACGTTCAAGGTTTGAATGGGGTCTAATTGCTGATATTCAGGCTCCAGATGTAGAAACAAAAGTTGCAATCCTGAAGAAAAAAGCTGAAATAAATAACATAGATCTCCCCGATGAAGTTGCGCTTTTGATAGGTTCCAGTGGTGCCAGTAATATAAGAGAAATTGAAGGCATGCTTATACGTATCGGTGCTTATGCAAGTCTTACAAAAAACAAGATAAATATTGCCATGGCAAAAGATATATTAAAAGATATAATAATTGACAAAAGCAAAGAAATAAACATTGAGCTGATACAAAAAACTGTTGCTGATTACTATAAAATAAAACTTTCAGATATTAAATCTGAAAGAAGGTTAAAAACATTCGTAATTCCCAGGCAGATGGCCATTTATTTGTGCAGAGAACTGACCAAAGCATCATATCCTGAAATTGGAGATAAATTTGGCGGGAAAGATCACTCTACTGTTATCTATGCGGTAAAGAAAATAAGCTCCATTATCAATGACAAACCCGAAATTTCGAGCAGTTATGATGCAATCAAGCGTAAGTTGTTGACTTAGCCATAAACAACCTGTGGATAATCTTTTATTATTTGTTGAAAAGAACTATCCCTGTGGAAAAAGCGTCTCCTCAAGCAGTTTAACATCAAAGTTATCAACATCTTTTTTATAATTAATTAAGCCGGTTAACTAGCAATTCAACTTTTCAACAGCCACTAATACTACTACTAATCTTTAATAATATATAAATAGAAATAGGGGGGGGCATGGAATTTACAATCGAAAAGGATACTTTCTTAAAGGCGCTCCAGAAAATCCAGGGTATTGTCGAGCGCAGAAATACAATGCCAATACTTTCTAATGTTCTTATCGAAGCTTTGGACGATTGTATTACCTTGACAGCAACCGACCTTGAAGTAGGAATGAAAAGCAGATATCAGGCGAAAGTTTATAATAACGGGAAAATAACTATTTCCGCCAAGAAACTTTACGAAATAATCCGTGAATTACCAGATGAAGAGATTAAATTTTCTACAAGAGATAATGATTGGGTAGATATCTGCTGTGGCAAAGCAAAGTTTAATATAGTAGGTCTTTCACCGGATGAATTTCCTTCTTTCCCAAAAATAGATGAAAGCAGCTTCATTTCACTTGATTCTACGACACTGGCCAGAATGATTGAGCAGACTTCATATTCCATTTGCCATGATGAAACAAAATATAATTTAAATGGGATACTTTTCAAAGTATCGGATGAAAATGATGAAAGACTGTTGCGTCTTGTTGCTACCGATGGGCATAGATTGTGTGTTTCTGAACAGGCTATAGAAGCAGCGTCATTTGAAATGCTCGATAAAGGAGTTATATTTCCCAAAAAAGGTATCTTTGAACTTAAAAAGTTATGTGATGAAGAAATAAGCGAAATCAAGCTAGGTTTTATTGATAACAGTGCTGCTATAGTTAAAGGGAATACAACGTTTGTAATGAGACTTGTAGATGGTGAATTTCCTGATTACAAAAGAGTTGTACCTGTGGGAAATGATAAGGAAATTATCATAAATAAAGAGCTTTTCCTGCACTCACTGAAAAGAATGGCAATTCTTTCCAGTGAGAAATTTAAGGGTATCAAGTTTGAGATTACTGATAACTCCATGGAAATATCATCGAGTAATCCGGAATTGGGAGAAGCAAGGGAAGAACTGGAAGTGAATTATTCAGGAAATAAGATAACCACACGTTTTAATGCGCGTTATCTTATAGATGTTCTTAATGTAGTAAATTCAGATGCCATAATTCTTCTTCTTAAAGATGAAATGTCACCTGCTATTTTGAAACAATCCGATTCAGACAATTTTATTTCGGTTATAATGCCGATGCGATTGTAATAAAATAAGATAAATAACATTTAGAAAGGTCTCTCTATGTATAACTTATGAATTAAAGAGAGACCTTTCATATTATATAGATATGTTACTTAATAGTATTAATATAAATATGTTCAGAAACATAAAATATGCTGAGATTAAATTTGGCAACCGCTTCAATATTTTTTACGGAAATAATGGGCAAGGTAAAACAAATTTTCTCGAAGCTATTTTTTATCTGGGAACCGTCAAGTCTTTTAGACACGCCAAAAACAGGGATATGATAGCTTGGGGTCAACAAGCAGCCACTCTACGGTGTTCTCTTACAGACAACGGTTTGCAGCATAATCTATTCAGCGCCTTCAATGATCATGGCAGGCAGCTCAAAGTAGATGACAAAAATATCACTAAACTCACTGAATACTGCAATACCCTCTCGGTTGTAGCATTTTCGCCTGATGAACTGGGAATGGTATCTGGTACGCCGGAGCAGAGAAGACGTTATCTTGACAGAGCAATTTTTAGTAGCGATCCTGGATACCTGAGTCTTTATTATGACTATTTCAGAGCTTTGAAACAGAGGAATCAACTGCTTAAACAACGTAATTACGCTGGAATTGAGGCATGGACCGATCAACTTGCTTCAGCAGGTGCCCGCCTGGTAATTGTTCGTAACAGATACGTCAAAGAACTAGCAGATCTTTTTTTCAAATATTACAGAAATATCTCAGGTAGTGACGAGGAAGCTCGTCTGTGCTATCATGCAAATTCTTTATCTGAACTTACTGATCCGGTTCAAGTACGCGATCAGTTATACAAGGGCTGGACAGAAAACAGCGGGCTTGAGCGTGAGCGTGGCATGACTCTTAAAGGTCCACACCGCGATGATCTGGATTTTATTCTCAATAACAAGCCTATCAGGCAACATGGGTCACAGGGACAACAGAAAAGTTTTGTAATTGCCCTGAAGATGGCAGAAATAGAGTATTTGGAGAGAGTAAGCGGCAGACTGCCGATACTGCTTCTTGATGACATGACTACAGAACTTGATAGCAGCCGTACAGAGCATTTGGTGAATTTTCTGGCAGACAGAAACATGCAGGTATTCATATCAACCACAGATCCCGATACGGTGCCGCTGGCAAATGGACCGGAATTTTCCTGTTTTCATATTGAAAGTGGTCGACTTGTTTAGAAAGGAAATTTAATGAACGAAGAACTTCTTAACGAATACGGTGCTGAACAGATAACAATACTGGAAGGACTCGAAGCTGTCCGAAAAAGACCGGCAATGTATATCGGTTCCACTGCTTCCACAGGCCTGCATCACCTCGTTTATGAGATAGTTGATAATTCAATCGACGAAGCTCTTGCCGGTCACTGTGATCTGGTAAGTGTCTCAATCAATATGGATGGGTCGGTTACTGTCATTGATAACGGTCGTGGTATACCGACAGATATGCATCAGTCAGGCCGTTCAGCCGCTGAAGTTGTACTAACGGTGCTTCATGCCGGCGGTAAATTCAACAACGATTCATACAAGGTCTCCGGCGGTTTGCACGGAGTAGGTGTATCGGTCGTCAATGCCCTTTCTGAAAAACTGGAACTTGAGATCAGACGCGACGGCAAGATTTTTCGGCAGACATACAGTCGCGGAGTACCGGAAGAGCCTCTAACAATCTGTGGTGAAACCAAGAAGCGAGGGACTAAAATAACTTTCTTTCCGGATGATCAGATATTCGAAACTACAGAGTTCTCTTTCGATATACTTTCGCAGCGCCTGCGCGAGCTGGCTTTTCTTAATGCCGGAGTAAGGATTATTATCAAGGATGAGCGGGTAGAAAAGGAGCATGACTTTTTTTACGAAGGCGGCATCAGCTCCTTTGTCGAGTATCTGAACAGGAATCGCACACCGGTTCACCCGAAGCCGATCTTTGTCAAAGGAGAAAAAGGGGGGGTGGAGATAGAAATCGCGATGCAGTATAACGACTCCTACGACGAAAAACTTTTCTCTTTTGCCAACAACATCAACACCCATGAAGGTGGCACCCATCTGATCGGCTTCAAGTCAGCTCTTACCCGTACCATGAACAGTTATGCCACCGCCAATAATCTTCTTAAAAATGTCAAAGTAGCTATTTCCGGAGAGGATCTTCGCGAAGGGCTTACAGCGGTAATCTCTGTTAAGATTCCTCAGCCGCAGTTCGAAGGGCAGACCAAGACCAAGCTTGGTAACTCCGAGGTAAAGGGTTATGTAGAGACACTGCTAAATGAGAAGCTGGCAACTTATCTGGAAGAGAATCCGCAGGTTGCCAAACGTGTATTGGAAAAATCGATAGATGCGGCCAGAGCGCGGGAAGCGGCACGCAAGGCACGGGATCTTACCAGGCGCAAGGGTGCCCTGGAGATAGGAACCCTGCCGGGCAAACTCGCCGATTGTCAGGAGAAAGATCCGGCTCTATGCGAACTCTTTCTGGTCGAGGGTGATTCTGCCGGCGGCAGCGCCAAGCAGGGACGCGATCGGAAGTACCAGGCGATTCTGCCGCTCAAGGGTAAAATTCTTAACGTGGAGAAAGCACGTTTCGACAAGATGATCTCCTCGCAGGAGATTCGTACCCTGATCGCCGCTCTAGGCACCGGCATCGGCAAGGACGATTTTGACATTGCCAAACTCCGTTACCACCGCATCATTGTCATGACCGATGCGGACGTTGACGGCTCCCATATCCTGACACTGCTGCTCACCTTTTTCTTCCGCCAGATGCACGAGCTGGTGGAGCGTGGGCATCTTTATATCGCCCAGCCACCGCTCTATAAAATCAAGCGGGGCAAAAAGGAACAGTACCTGAAAAACGAGGCGGCGCTGCAAAACTATCTTCTGGAGGAGGGGACAGACAATATGACCCTCACCCTGGATGGTGGCGAGCGCGCTTTGCGGGGCAAGCAGATAATGCCAGCACTCAAGCAGGTGACAGACTACCGTTCTGTGTTCGACAAGGTGGTACGCAAGGGGTTGAACGAAGAGCTTGTCCGGCTGCTAATAGCAGTAAACGCCAGAACCGGTTTTGAGGAGTTTGCTGATCTCACGAACCATTTTGAAAAAATCAAAGAGATCCGGCCGGATTTCGAATATAGCGTGAACGAAAAACGGGCGACGGTAAAGCTGGGCAACCTGCATATCCGTCTCGATCGGCACTCACTCGATGTATTTAACTCATACGAATACAAACTGCTTTTTGAAAATTACCGGAAGATTCGCGCCAGTCTCGGCGAAGGAAGCGCTGTTATCAGCAGCGAAGGCAAGGACTTGCTGGTAACCGACAGTTATGAGGAGATACTGGCCTTCTTCCTCGACACTGCAAAAAAAGGTCTCTATATCCAACGCTACAAAGGTCTGGGTGAGATGAACCCGGATCAGCTTTGGGAGACGACCATGCATCAGGATAACCGACTGCTTCTTCAGGTCAAGATTGAGGATATCGTAGAGGCAGAAGAGATCTTCACCGTGCTCATGGGTGATCAGGTTGAGCCGCGGCGTGACTTCATCGAAAAAAATGCGCTAAACGTATCCAATCTCGATATTTAATAACGGGCTGCTGGCAAATGGTTCGAGACGCTAGGTATGAACCTTGGTCTTGACCATTAGCTCCTAGCCGAAAAGGTCTATACATGCTCAACCAGACAAACAAGATATCAGTCAACATCGAAGACGAAATGAAAAAGTCCTACATGGACTATGCGATGTCAGTCATTATCGGCCGGGCTCTGCCGGATGTACGCGACGGCTTCAAACCGGTGCACCGACGCTGCCTCTATGCCATGTACGACATGGGGAACGACTACAACAAGCCGTACAAAAAGTCGGCCCGTGTTGTTGGTGATGTCATCGGTAAGTATCATCCGCATGGTGATACGGCTGCCTACGACACCATTGTCCGGATGGCTCAGGACTTTTCCCTCCGCTACCCGATGGTGGACGGCCAGGGTAACTTCGGCTCTGTCGACGGCGATTCGCCGGCGGCTATGCGCTATACCGAAATAAGGATGTCAAAGCTGGCTCATGAGATGCTCGTCGATCTCGACAAAGAGACAGTCGATATGGGGTCGAACTATGATGACTCTCTCCAGGAGCCGCTGGTTCTCCCTGCCAAGATACCTAATCTGCTGGTAAACGGTTCGTCAGGTATTGCCGTCGGCATGGCTACCAACATTCCACCCCACAACCTGGGGGAGGTGGTGGACGGGGTTATCGCCACCATTGATAATCCGGCCATATCTCTGGAAGATTTGATGACCTTTATTCCTGGCCCTGATTTTCCTACTTCCGGTTTCATCTATGGTCGGGACGGGATTATTTCAGCGTACCGCACCGGTCGCGGTATTATCCAGATGCGCGCCAGAGCCAGGGTCGAAAAGCAGAAGAAGAGCGAGCGGGAATCGATCATCGTCACCGAGATCCCCTACCAGGTCAACAAGGCGAGGCTGATCGAGAAGATTGCCGAGCTGGTACGGGAGAAAAAGCTCGAAGGAATATCCGATCTGAGGGACGAGTCTGACCGTGACGGTATGCGTATCGTCATCGAGCTGAAAAAGGATGAAAATCCTCAGGTGCTGCTCAATCAGCTCTACAAACATACAGCGATGCAGTCCTCCTTCGGCATCATCATGCTGGCGATTGTCAGCAACCGGCCGAAAGTTCTCACCCTCAAGGAGACCATCCGTCACTTCATCGACCATCGTCGCGAAATTGTCACCCGCCGTACTGTCTTTGAGCTGAAAAAGGCCGAGGCCAGGGCGCACATTCTCGAAGGTCTCAAGATTGCTCTTGACTGGCTTGATGCCGTGATCGAGCTGATCCGTGCTTCCAAGACCCCGGCAGAGGCTAAAGAGGGGCTGATCGAAGGGAAGTTCGCCGATTCCGCCTGGCTGGCGAAGTTCGACCTTGCCGCTCCGGCAGGTTACAGCGGGGAAACCCGTCTTTCCGAAATCCAGGCACAGGCAATTCTCGACATGCGCCTCCACCGCCTTACCGGTCTGGAGCGGGAGAAGATCATTGATGAGTACCTGGAAGTCCTCCGCTTCATCGGCCGTCTCAAGGATATTCTCGGTTCGGAAACGGAAATTCTGGCGATAGTAAAAAGCGAACTGCTCGAGATCAAGGATAAATTCGGCGATCCGCGTCGTACAGAGATCATTGCCCAGACCGCCGAGATTACCCTTGAGGACACCATTGTCGAAGAGGATATGGTGGTCAATATCACCCATACCGGCTATATCAAGCGAAGCGCTGTCTCGCTCTACCGGGCGCAGCGGCGCGGCGGCAAGGGTAAGACCGGCATCAAGACAAAGGATGAGGATTTTGTCGAGCATCTTTTCATTGCTTCGACCAAAGATTATCTTCTCTTTTTCAGCGATGCCGGCAAAGTCTACTGGCTCAAGGTCTACGAACTTCCGGAAGGGGGGCGTGCGACCCGCGGCAAGGCAATTGTCAACCTGCTGAATCTTTCTCAGGATGAAAAAATATCGGCGATTCTTTCCGTGCGCGAGTTCAGCGAAGATAAATTCATCATGATGGCAACCCGTCAGGGCGTCGTCAAGAAGACCCCGCTGCTGGAATACTCGCATCCGCGTGTCGGCGGCATTCTGGCGGTCAATCTTGATGAAGGGGACAAGTTGATCGAAGTGGCACTGACTGACGGCAAACAGGATGTTCTCCTGGTTTCCAAAAATGGAAAATCAATCCGCTTCCGCGAGGAGGATGCCCGTCCGCAAGGACGTGTGACCCGTGGAGTAAGAGGGATGACGCTGGAAGACGACGATGTTGTCATCGGCATGGAGATCGTTAATGAAATGACCGGTTCCACCATTTTTACCGTTACCGAGAACGGTTTCGGCAAACGGACTGAACTTGGGGAATACCGTGCCCAGAGCCGTGGTGGCAAGGGGGTCATCACTATCAAGACCACCGACAGGAACGGCTGTGTGGTAGGGATCAAGCAGGTAACCGACGAGAACGACATGATGCTGATCAGTGATCAGGGAAAAATCCTTCGTGTGCCGGTGTCAGGATTCTCGATAATCGGCAGGAATACCCAGGGCGTTCGTCTCATGGTTACAGAGGTTGAGGAACGGATCGTTGCCGTTGCCAAACTGGCAGAAAAGGACGAAACTGATGAGTCTGGAGATGAAGACTCAATTGATGATGAGCTGAGCGACGCTGAATTTTCAGACGCTGAGTAACATCCGGAAATATGGAAAATCCGCGCAAGATTGACAGAAGCTTCACGGATCGGCAGAGGGTTCTCCAGCTTCTTGAAAAGCTGAAAAAAGAGAACATCACCTATGCTGAAATGGATGAAATCGGCGGCCAGCTCAAAAAAGCCGGCCGATCTGCCGTTCAGCCGCTGCTGCGCAAACTTTGGCATGAAAAAAGCGGTATTCTGATCTCTAAATATACCTATCTCCTTGATTTTCTTGATGACAGCTACTGGTTTGATCAGATTGTCCAGATTGCGCTGAAAAGGCGCGATCTGGAGATAGAAGGGCGTTCGGCAATAATGGCGACTCTCGAAGATTGCGGCATCGATGTAATGGCGCCGCCATTTTCAATCATATTTGCCGGTGATACTGTTTCTGTTGCCGAGTTGTTTCCGCAGATGATGGCCAGCGGAGAAGAGGGGCTCCTCATTTGTCTTGAGGATTTTGCCTGCATGTTGACTGAGGCGAAGCGCTTATTTCTGTTTGAACTTGCCACTCTTCCCGACAAAAGGGTGCTTGAACTGCTCAAACTTCTTCTCTGGCATGATGATGCTGAAGTTGTCAAAATGGTGATTGCCGCAATCGGCAGGGTGAGGTTTCCCGAAGCGGTGGCTCTCCTCAAAGAGTTTCAGCTTTATGCCGACAGCTCCCTGCAAAGTCTGATAAGCAAAAACATCAGACGGCTTTCTTTTATCGGCTTAAATGTGGACGTCCCACCTTCTGCAAAGAAGTTTAAGCCTTTTTACTCTGCTTTTGCCGGCCCGGTTGACGGTAACGGCTATCGTCATATCTGGCTTGCAAGGTGGCGAGATGATAACAGACTCGATTCCGTTGACTTCCAGTTACACGATATCAAAGGAGTTAATAGTGTCTGGGGAGAGTTTGGCGAAACTCAAGAGCAGTACGATGAACGGGCTGCTGAAAGGGTAGAGCAGGAGCTGATTGAGCCTGTTGCCCCCGAGTATGTATTGTTGCTGCTTAAGGATGCCCTGTTCAGAAACCGGAGTGAAGAGTATCCGCTACCGCCAGAATTTTATCTGCGCCGTACTATGTTTGCCCCTGCAGAGATAAACCCGGCGCTGTATGATCCCAAACCTCTTAATCGGCCGGTAAAGGCGACGCCTGCACTGCTTGCCTTTTCTCCAAAACTTTTTGATGATGAGTTTTTTTCCGGCTGGAGTCTTGAGAGCCACAGAGTCTACGAAATTGCCGAAGAGTGGGTACAGCTTGAAAAGCAGCAGGATGAAAAAGGGCTTGCTTCGGCTCTTGAACGCCTGATCGAGAGTCTCTGCCGGGACGAGTTTCAGCCAAGGCTGGCAGATATTTCACGTCGCCTCATCCTTAATGCGGATTATCTTGCCAGAACCGGAGGGGACAGCGAACTTGTCAAAACAGCGCTCGTCGCTGCCGAGAGTCTTAAACAATTTTCGATGCCATGCCATCTTCACCCTTTTGTACGGCGCTTTGCGATGGAAAGCATGATTGTCGCGCGGGAAGCGATGGAGGATGGCTATGATCTGCGAGATTTTGAAGAAGACGACTGGGAGTAGCGTTGCGGTTTTACCTGGCAACTCCTCAGGGATGTTTGTACAGCACCGAGCTCGGTTTGAGGGTAATAATTAATGAATAAATCAGTCGCAGTCATAGGTGCAGGGAGCTGGGGAACAACGTTGGCGGATATGCTTGCCAAGAAAGGGCATAAGGTCACCCTCTGGGCGTATGAAAAAGAGCTGGTCAGGGAGATGCAGGTTAAACGCGAGAACAGCATCTATCTCCAGGGGATAAGACTTTCTGACAATCTTTGCTTCACAGACTCTCTCCATGAGGCGGTGAGCGGAAAAGAGCTGCTTCTGTTTGTTGTCCCAACTCAGGTTTTAAGAGGGGTGCTGGCGGCGACAATTCCAAATATTAATTCCGGTGCTATAATTGTCAGTGCTTCAAAAGGGATTGAAGTCGATACCCTGAAGCTGGTGTCGCAGGTTTATGAAGAGCTGCTTCCGCCGTCCATTTACCGAAGATTTGCCGTTCTTTCCGGGCCCAGCTTTGCCCGGGAGGTAGCGCAGGAGATGCCTACTGCAGTAGTAGCTGCCGCCACTGACCCAATTGTTGCCAGGGAGGTACAGGATGCCTTCAACTGCGGCTATTTCAGGGTGTACACGAACAGTGATGTAACCGGGGTAGAGCTGGGAGGGGCTGTTAAAAATGTCATTGCCATTGCTGCAGGCATTAGCGACGGTCTCGGGTTCGGCGCCAATACCCGGGCAGCCCTCATAACCCGTGGGCTTGCCGAGATCTCCCGTCTCGGCATTGCACTTGGCGCACGTGGTGAGACTTTTGCCGGGCTTGCAGGGATGGGAGATCTGGTGCTTACCTGCACGGGCGATCTCTCACGCAACCGAAGCGTAGGCATCCAGCTGGGACAGGGGCGGACACTTGCCGCTATTCTGGGTGAAATGCGTATGGTGGCCGAAGGGGTCAAAACAACGGAATCAACTTGTCTGCTTGCATGGAAACTGGGCGTAGAAATGCCAATCTCTTTCAAGGTCAATGAAATTCTATATAATGACAGACCGGCAAGAGATGCGGTGATCGAGCTGATGTCCCGCAATTTAAGGGCTGAGGGTTTCTAAGCGCCACCTTAGTATTGGGTGAAAAATGAAAACAAGCCTCACCATCAAAAACAGACTCTTCCTGACAATAGCCATCATACTGGTATCTTCCTATACCATCCTTTTTTTCTCGTCCATTATTTCAATACAACGCTTTACCGATGAAGAGATAGCCAAAGATCTTGAATCTTCACTCAGATTTGCAAAGAGCCAATTAAATTCACGCCCGGAGCTGGTCTTAGAAGCTTTGAAACTACCCCTCTCTGCAGTGAACATTCAAAGGCTCTTTGCCAATTCTGATGTCAGAGGATTAAAAGAGTCTGCAGGCCGCTGGGCAAAGTCTCTCGAATTTCTCGAGATGCTGACCGTTTTTGATGCCCGGCAGAATGTGATTGTCCGTAATAATGGCAATATCAGCGCCAACTCTTTCCTTCGCGGACAACTTCTGAACAGTCTGTTTGACAGACGGCAGCCGATCATAACTACAGAGCTGATGACATACGACCAATACTGCCAGGAGGTTAGCATAGAGGTCTGTCAGTCACTGCCGGAGCGTAAGGATGTAATGGTGCAACTGATCCTTCTGCCGGTGGTGGACCGGGACGGACGGGTGCTCGGCGCTTTGGTTGCCGGAGATGATATCAACAAGGATCCCCATCTTCCTTATCTTCAGCAGAAAGTATTCGGCAAGAGTGTCGAAATGCTGATAACGCAGATGGGAGAGAGGATTGCCAGTACCATGTCCGGTACTGATATCCTCCATATGAATCTTGATGAAAATGTTATGCATTCGCTGAAAGCCGGGTTTTCTTTCAATGGGACAACGTCTTTGAACGGCATCGAGTACGAGATGATTGCCGAGCCGCTTCACAACCATAAGGGCGAATTTATCGGTTCTATTGCGGTCGCTCTTGCCAAGAGTCAGTTCAGCAGTATCAAGCATGAAAATTTTAGCGACCTTCTGATCTGTGGCGCAGTCAGCATCATTGTCATCTTTGTACTGGCATACGTTACGGCCTGGCAGTTTACTCTTCCTATCCGCAGATTTATCAATGCTGTCAAAGCGATTGAAGCCGGTGATTACTCTTTCAGGCTTCCTGAAGTCGGTAGTCTTGAGTTCAGGACACTTGCAGAAACTTTCAACAAAATGACAGGGGCTCTGAGTGAGCGCGACTCCATAATCGTAACGCAAAACAGCAAGTTGATATCTTTGAACAGTCAACTTGAATCAAGGGTGACCGAACGGGCCGAACAGCTTGAGGCAGAAGCCGGCATGCAGAAGGCAATCATAAAAAGCCTTATGGATGGGCTGATAGTTACAGACAGTCAGCAGATAATTGTCCAGCTGAATCCTGTTGCTGAAAATCTGCTGGGTGAAAAAGCTGCCGGAATGTTTGGTGAACCTCTTGTCAGGCTTTGTGATTTGCCGGGTTTGCGTGCACTCGACAAGCTTTTCATGAGCAGCAAGCCTGCGAGCAGGAAATCTGCAGATGAAACGGTGACAATCCTTGAATATGAGCGCAGGCGCCTGAGGTTTGCTGTGACTGACCTTCTGGATGAGAATGGCGCTTACAGGGGGCTGCTGCTCGGGATTCGCGATGTGACGGCTGAAGAAGAGGTTGAGAGGCTCAAGAGCGACTTTATTGCCAAAGTTTCTCATGAAATGAAAACACCGCTTACCTCGATGAAGGGGTCTTTGCAGTTTATTTTGAAAAAAGGGAAGTGGCTTACAGGTGTCGAGCGGGAGATGCTGGACGTCTGCTTCAGAAATACCGAGCGACTTGTTTCTCTTATCGCCAGCATCCTGGAGCTATCCAAAATAGAGGCAGGGCAGGTAAATTTTTCCATGCGGCCTTTACAGATCGGCGAGGTGACGCTCTATGCCCTGGAAGATATCAAAAGCGCCGCGCTTCATAAAAACATCTCGCTGGTTAATGATATCGGCGTAGATCTGCCAAAGGTTTATGGGGATTATGACCGTCTTGGGCAGGTTCTCTCCAATCTCCTCTCCAATGCGGTCAAATTTTCTCCAAACGATTCTGTAGTGAACCTGTCGGCTGAAATAAGCAAAAGGTTTATAGCGATATCTGTTGCCGATGGTGGCAGGGTTATCCCGGAAGAAGACCGGGAAACCCTGTTCAGTAAATTCCATCAGGTCGAACGACCGGAAGATGGCAATTCCTGCGGCAGCGGTCTTGGGCTGGCTATCTGCAAAGTGATAATTGAAAGGCATGGCGGGACAATTAATCACTCCCCGGCAGCATCCGGGGGGAATGTTTTTACCTTCAGGGTCCCGCTTTATGGAGAGAATAATGACAAAGGATAAAATCCTTATAGCAGATGACGAGACAGATATTGCCCTGATTCTGAAGCTGCAGCTTGAAGATGCCGACTACAGGACGGTTCGTGTCAAAGACGGGGTTGAGGCGCTTGAGGTGCTTGCCAAAGAGCAGTTTGAACTGCTGTTGCTCGATATAAAAATGCCGCGGATGGATGGACTTCAGGTTCTGAAAAAAGTCAGGGAGGCTTATCCGGCGATGGTTGTTGTGATGATGACAGCTCATGGCAGTGAAGAGATAGCTGTTCAGGCGATGAAGGAGGGGGCTCTTGACTACATAGCCAAGCCATTTTCCAATGATGATATGTTGAAAAGGGTTGAAAGGGCGATCTTCTACAACCGCACTTTGCAGGATAATCAGCGGCTTCAGGAGCAGCTTGTTGCGGAACAGAACAAGACAGAAGCGATTCTGCAGGGGATGGCCGAGCTTCTTGTTGCGGTTGATGCCAAAGGAAAGATTATCTCGGTAAACCGCATGGCAGAAAAGCTGCTCGGGAAAAAGCGGAGTGAAATGCTCGGAAAACCGGTGGAATCGGTTCTTGTTGCCGAGCTCCCTTCCGGGGGGACATTACCCTCCCTGAAAACACTTGCCAGCGGAGAACCTTCTCTTGACATAACCTATACCCTCAACACCGTGACAGGAAGGATTCCAGTTCTTGCAAGCGCCGCACCTTTGCATGATAACGCCGGTTCACTAATCGGCAGTGTTGAAATCATCCGCGATATATCAAGTTTGAAAGCGCTTGAAAGGGAGAGAGAGGATTTTGTCAGTATGTTGTCGCATGATTTGAAAAATCCGATTACAGCGATTGTCGGCTCTCTTGATCTGGTCAGAGAGGGGCGGCTGGGCCAGATAAACAATGATCAGCGCGAGTTCATCGAGGCGGCAGAAGAGAGCTGTGCGGAGATGGTCGAGATGATCAACTCGCTGCTTGACATACATAAATTCGAGGCCGGCAGGATGATAATGAGCTTCAAGCCGGAAAAGGTGCAGCATCTTATAGATAAACTTGTTGCCCAGTATTCTACCGCAGCAGAAAAGAGCGGGGTTGTGATTGAGTTCCGGATTGCGGCAGAACTTCCGGAATGTCGGCTCGACAGGACAATATTCATCAGGATGATGGGTAACCTTTTCGCAAATGCGCTTAAATTTACCCCGGAAAATGGCCTGATTACTGTTTCGGTCGATCTGATTGATGACGCCGCTGCAATTACCGGAACGATTCCCGCAGGACTTTATGTTGAAGCTATGCTTCCGCAAACCGGTTCCTTTCTCCGTGTTATGGTGACTGACAGCGGTGTAGGCATCCCTGCTGAAGCGCTGGGGAATATTTTCGACCGTTTTGTGCAGGCGCAAAATCGAAGAGAGGGCAAGGCCAGAGGAACTGGACTCGGACTTGCTTTCTGCCGCAAGGTTATGGATGCCCATTCCGGATTGATCTGGGCAGAGAGCGAAGGGGGTAAAGGGAGCAGATTTACCGCTCTTTTCCCACTCTGTGGTGCTAATTCGGAGTAGTTAATTATGTCTGAAGAAATAATCAAACTGCAAAGAGTGCTGGCGTTTGAAGGGGAGATGTCGCGAGTCAGGGATATCGATCTTCTGCTTGAAAAAATTCTGAGTGAAGCGCGCAGTTTCACCGCTGCGGATGCCGGTTCGATATATATCAGGGAGGGGGACTTCCTGAAGTTCAGCTATACGCAGAATGATACTCTGCAGGCACAGCTCCCACCGGGGAGAAAGCTGATCTATTCGACATTTTCCACGCCGATAAACAGTAACTCGATCTCGGGTCATGTTGCTTTTACCGCGGAACTTCTCAACATAGCGGATGCCTGGAACATTCCGGAAGGGTCGCCATACTCTTTTAACAGAAGCTATGATGAAATCTCGGGGTACAGGACACGCTCCATGCTTACCCTGCCTTTGATCGCCCAGCGTGGTGACGTGACAGGTGTGCTGCAACTGATCAACGCAAAAGATGACCATAACGGGGTGATCCCTTTCCCTGCGGCAGGGATGCCGGTGCTTGCCCATTTTGCCAATGCTGCTGCCAATGCTGTCGAGCGGGCAAAACTTACCCGCGGTATAATCATGCGGATGAACAAGATGGCGGAGTTGCGCGATCCGAAAGAGACCGGTCCTCATGTGAACCGGGTCGCATCCTATTCAGTTGCGCTCTACGAGGCGTGGGCATACTCCCGCAAGCTTCCGCCGGAAGAAATAGAAAAAAACCGCGATATTCTGCGTCTGGCGGCAATGCTTCACGATGTGGGAAAGGTGGCGATTTCGGATCTTATTTTGAAAAAACCGGGGAGATTCACACCGGAAGAGTTTGAGATCATGAAGCAGCACACCCTTTTTGGCGCCAGGCTTTTTGGTGAACTTTATTCGGATATCGACGATGCGGCGATGCTGGTAACCCTGAATCATCATGAAAGGTGGGACGGTAACGGTTATCCGGGTTTTATCGATCCGCTGAGCTGGGCAATTCTGCCTGGTTATGAAGATGCAGCCGGCAAAACCAGAGGCAAAAAAGGGGAGGAAATACCGCTTTTCGGCAGGATAGTAGCGATAGGCGATGTTTATGACGCTCTCTCCAACAAGCGTTGCTACAAAGAGGCGTGGAGTCCGGATGAGGTTGTAGCCGAACTGAGAAACGAATCAGGGAAGATGTTCGACCCGGAGCTTCTTGAAATTTTCCTGCAGAATATCGATACGATTCATCACATTTCCTCTCTGTACCCGGACTGATGCGGACCGCTTCAGCCTCTATCAGGGCGATTCTGCTTGAGCTTTACTGCAGATTCATAGTAACCTTTACAAATTGAGCAAACAGTCAGGAGAATTAATGAGCGAAGAATTCATTCCTAAATGGGTTGCCTGGGAAACCACGCAGAAGTGCAATCTTAAATGTGTCCATTGCCGCTGTTCATCAGATATGGCCTCTTCGGAGGGTGATTTTACTACAGAAGAGGGGAAAAAGCTCCTCAAGGAGATCGCCGACTTCTCCAAGCCGGTGGTTGTCCTTTCCGGCGGTGAGCCTTTGCTTCGACCCGATATCTTCGAGCTGGCAGAGTACGGTACTTCACTGGGGCTGCGTATCTGCATGGCGACCAATGGTGCGCTCGTCAATGACGAGGTCTGCGAGAAGATGAAAAAGGCCGACATCAAGATGGTGTCGCTCTCTCTTGATGGCTCTACTGCTGCGGTTCATGATGATTTCCGCCGGTGCCCCGGGGCTTTCCAGGGGGTTATTGATGCTGCCGCGTATTTCCGCAAGCATGGCCAGAAGTTCCTGATCAACTCTTCTTTTACCAAGCGCAATCAGGGCGACATCGCCAACACCTTCAAGGTAGCCAAGTCGCTTGGCGCAACCGCCTGGTACATGTTCATGATCGTCCCGACCGGACGTGGCGAAGAGATCATGAGCGAGCTGATCTCCAAGGAGGATTACGAGGAGATTCTCGACTGGCACTACCAGCAGGAGAAACTTGAAGAAGACATCCTAATGCGCCCGACCTGCGCCCCCCATTACTACCGGATCGTGCCGCAGAAGTCGAAGGCGGAAGGGGTAAAGTTCGAGCGACGTTCGCTCACCTTTTCTACCGGTGGTGGCAAGGGGTGCATCGCTGCCCAGACCATCTGTCTGATCGACTGCTTCGGCAATGTCAAGCCCTGCTCCTACTTCCAACGCACTGCCGGTAATGTAAAGACCACACCGTTCCGCGACATCTGGGAGAATTCGCAAATCTTCAAGGATCTGCGCAATTTCAAGGCCTACAAAGGGAAATGCGGTGAGTGCGAGTATCTCAACGTCTGTGGTGGCTGCCGGGCGCGTGCCGATGCGATATACGGTGACTATATGGCAGAGGAGCCGTTCTGCAATTACGTGCCGATAAGAATCCAGAAAAAGACTGAAGCGTCATAAACCTTTGCGGTTACAAGGTTTTTACTTTTTTCCAAGGAGGAAATATCCTAATGAACAATAGATTTCTCGACGCCTGCTGGGGCAAGCCGGTTGACCGTACCCCTGTCTGGCTGATGCGCCAGGCCGGTCGCTATCTCCCTGACTATATGCGCGTTCGCTCAAAATGTACCTTTCTCGAACTCTGCAAGACACCGGAGCTTGCCGCCGAGGTCAGCATCCAGCCGGTTGACATCCTTGGTGTCGACGCAGCGATCATGTTCTCCGACATTCTCACCCCGGTTGAGCCGATGGGGATGAAGCTCGACTTTGTTCCCGGCCCGGTTTTCGAGCATCCGATCAGAACCATGGCTGATGTCGAGGCGCTGCGGATTCCTGATCCGGAAGCCGATGTACCCTACGTGCTGGAGACAATCAAGATTCTGCGCCGTGAATTGGCCGGCAAGGTGCCGCTCATCGGCTTCGGCGGAGCACCGTTCACCCTTGCCTGCTACATGGTCGAAGGGAAGGGCTCCAAGGACTGGGCAAACATAAAACGGATGATGTATACCGCCCCCGATATCTATGCAGCGCTCATGGAAAAAGTCACCATGATGGATATGGAGTACCTGAATGCCCAGATCAAGGCAGGCGCCCAGGCGATCCAGATATTCGACACCTGGGGCGGTGTCCTTTCCCCGGCCGATTATGCCCGCTATGTGCTGCCGTACACCACCAAGCTGATCAACGGCCTGAACCGCCAGAACACTCCGGTGATTCACTTTGTCAAGGGAGCGGCAACCATGCTCGATATCGTCCAACAGGCCGGTGGTGATGTCATGGGTCTTGACTGGCACGTGAACCTTGGCAAGGCACGCGATGTACTTGGCGCAAAGATGGCGGTTCAGGGAAATCTTGACCCGACAGTGCTCTATGCTTCAAAGGAGATTATCGAGCGGGAAGTGCAGAGGGTTCTGGACGAGAACGCCGACCGTCCCGGGCATATCTTTAACCTCGGGCACGGTATCCTGCCGACCGTCCCGCCTGAAAACGCGATCTTCATGGTTGAATGCGTTCACCGGCTGTCGCAGAAATAACGGGATGAGTGACCGGATGGACGATCTTGAAGTTCAGCTGACGCATCAGCAGCGCCAGCTGGAAGAGCTTAACGCGCTGGTCTACAGCCAGCAGCAGGCGCTCGATATCCTTTCTGCCGAACTTGGCCAGATCACGCAACAGTTGCAGATCGTCCTCCCCTCTCTTACCAAGGAGCCGGAGGACGAGACGCCCCCCCCGCATTACTGAGCTGATACTGAAAAACTGATAAAATGAAAGACCCGCCAACACTGTCAGCGGGTCTTTTTTTTCAGATCCCGGCTCTTTTTTCAAAAAATATCTTTTCCATTTAAAGCCTTTTCAGTTCCGTGACCGGAATCACTGGTAACTCTTTCTGCGGAACAGCCCTGTTTTGAGCGATACGATTCTGTCGAGAAAGAGGATACCGTCAAGATGATCCAGTTCGTGCTGGATAGCGACGGCTTCAAAGCCGCTGGCAACCGTGGTCTGCAGCTCTTCGTCCTGATTGAGGTATCTGACGGTTATTGCTGTGGCGCGTTCGACTTCACCGGTATAATCAGGGACGCTCATGCACCCTTCGCGCATTATTGCCGCACCCTCCCGTGCAGTTATTTCAGGGTTCAACATAACCAGCAGACCGTGGTTGTTCTCCTTACCGAGGCGGTTTGCTGACACGTCGATGACGCAGGCACGAAGTGACACTCCTATCTGTGGCGCTGCGACGCCAACTGATCCCGGCCCTTCCCTCATGGTGTCGATCAGGTCGGTAATCAGTCTTCCTATCTCTTCGTCGATTCTCTCAACGGAGCGGGCACTCTTTTTCAGAAGGGGGTGCGGGTATGTGAGTATCTTTTGTACGGGCATATAATCCTTGCAACGGGATTGTCAGTGATCAATCAATGGCAATGCATAATCAGAGCGACACCGGCGTGATGGCGCGCACGCCGATTTCTACCTGCAGCTCGTTTCGCAGGGTTTCAAGCAGTGCCGAAGTTTCATCCACCGACATTCCTCCAGGGAGGATGGCCTCCAGCATTAGGACGTAAACAGGCTTTTCCTTTGAGCCGATGAGCCGGGTATTAAGGTCGGTAACATTAATTCCTCTGTCCGCCAGCGCTCTGGTGACTCTGTAGACTATTCCGGGCTGGTCGGATCCGTAAACCGAGATAAGGCAAAGCTCACCCTCTTCGCTGACCGGGCGGATTTCGTCTTCGTGCAGGGTACGCAGATGCACCGCGAGTCCGGTTCGTTCCTGGAGCAGTCTGAATTCCTCTGCGAGGCGAGCTTTGGTGAAAGGCTTATCATGGGTTACTACGAGAATCATCGCAAAGTCGCCTCCCAGCATGGTGCAACTTGAGTCCTCAATGTTGCAGCCAAGCCGGAAGAGAACTTCCGTGGTATCGGCAACGATTCCGGGCCTGTCCTTACTGATTATGGTGACGGCGAAGTGAACCCGGCTGTCAGTATTCTTCATGGTGAGGTAACCTCCTGCTAGTGTTCTGTGCGGTTAGTGCGCCGAATTGATTCCGCGGAGTTTTGGCGTCTGGCAAGCCGCGGCGACGCAGGCATAGAAGGGCTCTGTCGAGGAGCCGCAACGCTGCCAGGAGACAAAAGAACCGGAATCAAAAGGGATGAATCAGCCCCACAGGACACTTTCATGCTTCAGGGGTAAGGGTGAAATAGAATGCCGCCCCTTTCCCCTGTGCGCTCTCAGCCCAGATGGAGCCTTCATGCCGCTGTATGATCCGCATAACGGTTGCCAGCCCCACCCCTGTCCCTTCGAACTCATCCGCAGAGTGAAGTCTGTTGAAAGGAGTGAAGAGCTTGTCAGCATAGGCCATGTCAAAGCCGGTACCGTTATCCTTGATAAAAAAACAGCGAACCCCGTTGTGATCAGTTTTACCGACCTCTATGTGCGGATTTGCAACTTTGCGGGTATATTTCCACGCGTTCCCAAGGAGGTTCTCCATGACAATCAGGACAAGGTTCGGATCGCAACAGGTAATGAGCCCGTCAGCTATTTCGACTTCCACCCGGCGCGACGGGTCATCTGCGGCAAACTCCTGGCAAATGTTCCGGCAGATACTGCCGATGTCTGTTTCCATCCGGTTCAGTTCCTGGCGGTTAAGGCGGGAAAGTTCGAGCAGGTGGGTTATCAGATCGCGCATATGAAGCCCCGACCGGTTGATCCTCATAAGGCAGTCACGGCTGTTAGCCGAGAGTTTGCTCTCATGATCGTCCAGCAGTATCTGCGCGAAAGAAAGGATGTGACGCACCGGCGCCTGAAGGTCATGGGAAACCGCGAATGAAAAAGCTTCGAGCTCGTTTTTGGCTCTGGTCAATTCGGCTGTCCGGATTTCGACAGTTTTCTCCAGAGTTGCGGTAAAGTTCATGATTTCTTCTTCAGCCCTGGCCCGTTCCGCTGTCATCCGGTTGAAAGCGTCACTTGCATGGGCAATCTCATCGGTTCCGGGAACATTCAGCCGACAGGCGAAATTGCCGGCAGCAACTTCGTTCAGCCCCTTTATGATGAGTTCCACCTTGTCGACGAGTTGGCGACTGAAAAACAGGGCGGTCATGCCACCGGTCAGACAGATGAGAAGAAAGAAGAAAAGGTTGCGGACAGCAGCCAGGTTTGCATCGGCGTATAGCTCGCTTTCCGGAATTTCCACCAGCACCTTCCAGCCGGTAGTTTCAACCGTCGCATGGCTGTAGAATCGTTTTGTCCCTTGCGGGTCGAAATCTGTAATGGAGCCTGTGTTTTCCTTGTTGATCCTTTGCAGGATACCGGGTTGAGCGAAAGGTTGTCCGGTCTGCTGCGCGTCAGCGGTATTAAAGAGAATATTCCCCTTGTTGTCTATAAGGTATGTGCTTGTATTTGGGTTCACGAGCTCGGCTTCGAGAAAATGATCGCGCAATTTTTGTAAATTTACCGGGAAACCGAGGACCGCCGACTGATTGCCGGATTTATTGAAGACCGGCATGGTTATCATGAAGGCGGGCTGGATGAAGAGTTTGGATGTATGGAGATCCGAGACGATGGAAACTCCCTTGCTCCCCAATTTGAACCATTCCTTGTCAATATAGACCAGTTTATGCGCATTTTGCGGATCGATGGCGCTGGCAAAGTTTCTACCCTGCATGTCGGCCGCGAGTATGTTGAGATGGAGAGGATAGAGTGGCAGGAGCTGGCTGAAAATTTCATCGCACTTGGCCGAGTCGTTGTTAGCTATGGCAGGATGCATGGCAAGGGAGTAGAGGACATTCTGGGAACTGTCGATGAATTCCGCGATCTCTTTTGACAGTCCTCTGGCCTTGGCCAGATTATTGGCCACGGCGACTTTCTTGTTTTCATTAACGGAAGAGATGTAGTGATAAACAGCATAGACAAGAAAAGGAATGGCGGCAAGGAGGACAATGCTGCCGAGCTTGTAACGCAGGCTGAGTCTCATGTTGTCTCCTTAGTGGTGACGCCTGGCGTGTTCGGAGAGCACCTTCAAGCTGACGGGTGAAACAGTCACAGCTTGTTGATGTAAACTTCCCTCGGTTTGCTCGTGCCGTCTGACGGGCCGACGACCCCTTCCTGTTCCATCTTTTCAATAATTCTTGCCGCCCGGTTGTAGCCTATTCGCAGACGCCTCTGAATCATGGAGATGGAAGCCTGACGAGCTTCAGCAACCAGTGCCAGTGCGACGTCATACTGAGGATCTTGCTCTTCGTCGGCACTTCCGCCGCTTTTGCTGTCAGACTCTTTCATCTCAAGAATCGACTTTTCGTAAACCGGCTTTCCCTGCTTTTTCAAAAACTCTACAACCCGCAAAACCTCTGCATCGGAAACAAAAGCACCGTGAGAACGGATAAGTTTGGCTGTTCCAGGCGGCAGAAAGAGCATGTCGCCCATACCCAGAAGCGATTCGGCGCCGTTACAGTCAAGGATGGTGCGGGAATCTGTCTTGGACGATACCTGGAATGATATTCTTGCCGGGAAATTTGCCTTGATCAGCCCGGTGATGACGTCTACCGAAGGGCGCTGGGTGGCAAGGATCAGATGGATACCGGCAGCGCGCGCCATCTGCGCGAGCCTGGCGATCGACTCCTCAATATCCTTGCCGGCAACCATCATCAGATCGGCAAGCTCATCTACAATAACAACAATGTATGGCAGATGGCCGTGTTCAAGCTGCTCTTCTTTGGCGAGGAACTCCTGAATGGCCGTTTCATCAGCCTCGACAAGATCCTCAACCTCTTCCACCGTGACAACGGCGTTTGCCTGCAGTTCGGCAACCTCTTTCTCTTCGCGGATAAGCTCCCTGTTGTACGAGTCGATGTTGCGCACACCCTTGTCCGCCATCATCCGGTAGCGGCGCCCCATCTCCTCAACCGCCCATTTCAAAGCGAGCGATGCTTTTTTCGGGTTGGTGACAACCGGCAGGAGCAGGTGCGGAATCCCTTCATACACCGATAGCTCAAGCATTTTCGGGTCAACCATGATCATCCGGACATCTCTGGGCGTTGCCGTGTACAGGAGCGAAAGAATCATGGTGTTGATGGCAACCGATTTACCTGAGCCGGTAGCGCCGGCGACAAGCAGATGCGGCGCTCTTGCCAGGTCCATAACCAGCGGGTGTCCACCGATATCCTTGCCAAGCGCCATCGGCAGCTTCATTTTGCTTTTGTGAAAGGATTCACTGGCAAAGATCTCTTTCAGGAATACCGTCTCCCGGTCCCGGTTCGGGAGTTCGATGCCGACGACACCTTTGCCGGGTATAGGCGCGACAATCCTTATAGCCAGCGCCTGGAGAGCCATGGAGAGATCGTCAGCCAGACCGGCGATCTTGCTCACCTTGATGCCGGGGCCGGGTGAAAATTCATACATGGTGATGACCGGACCGGGACAGATCTCGACAACTTCACCGTCAATACCGAAATCCTTGAGTTTTTTCTCGAGGAGTTTGGCGTTCATGGCAAGGGCTTCCTTGTCGATCCGTCGCTCTGTCACTGTCGGCGTGTCAAGGAGTGACAGCGGCGGGGTTACGAAATCACCGTCATTCCTGATGAAATCAAAAGTCTCCTGAACCGGTTTGAGTTTGTCGCTCTCTTTCTTTTTCTCTTTTTTTGCCGGCAGCGCGGGCAAAGATGGAATGGTCACCTGGAGCGGCTTGATTACAATCGCCTTTTCGCTGCCGTTTTTCTCTTCTTTGCTCTCCAGGGCTCTGTTCAGAACCTTTTTCTCCTGCCGTCTGCTCCAGCGGTCACTGACGGCATTGATCCACCAGTCTGCATAAAGAATAAAGGAAAAGCGGGAGAGAACCATCACCGATGCAGCCAGCATCGGCAGAAGGAGCAGTATGGCTCCGGATGTGCCGAGATAGCGCTTCAGGATCTCGGCCGTCTTGAAACCTATGCCGCCGCCGGTCTGGACTCTCTGGCCCAAAAAATCGGTGGTTTCCAGGTTAAAGGCAAAAAGTGCTGACAGCGTCACCAGCATGCCGGTGAAGGCGGCTATTTTATACGCTTTCCAGCGAAACTCCTTGAAGCGGAGTGAGCGGTAGGCGAGGTAGAGAAAGGCGGCAGGGATTGTATATGAAGCAAGACCAAAGAGCTGCAGCAGAACGTCGGAGAGTTGTGCGCCGAATCTGCCGCCAAGATTTTTTACGGCACGTTCCGAAGAGAAGGTATTGAAGGAGAAATCGTCGACATTGAAAGACAAAAGCGCAATCAGCAGGAAGATACCGGTTGCGCCGAGGAGCATCCCCTTGATTTCGACAGCAAGTTTTTCTTTTTTTTCGTTTGGATCAGTCATGGCATTTAAGAGAGTAACATTAATCCTTGCAGAGAAAAACTACATTTCCATAATGACCGGCAGGATGACCGGTCGACGGGCAATCGTCTTTTTAAAGAAGCGTTTCATTACGGTACGCACCTCCTGCTTAACCTCGGTCCATTCGCCGAGAACTTCGATATTCAGCTGTTCGAGGCACTCCAGAACCACTCTTCTCGCCTGTTCCAGAAGCTCCCGGCTCTCGTCTTCAAAGACAACGCCGCGGGAGACGATATCGGGTCCGTAGATGATCTTGCCGGTCTCCTGATCAATGCCGATGATGACGACCACCATGCCGTCTTCGGAGAGATGCTTGCGGTCCTTCAGTACAATCTCGCCGACATCGCCGATACCTTTTCCGTCGACATAAACCCTGCCATGCTCGATCTTGTCGAGAACACACGCTTCGCCGGCAGCAAAGGCGACCACATCGCCATTGGTCATGATGATGCAGCGCTCCGGGGGGATGCCCACTCTCTGGGCAAGCTTGGTGTGTTTAACCAGGTGACGGTATTCGCCATGAATCGGCAGGAACCATGCCGGCCGGACAAGGTTCAAAATGAGCTTCAGCTCTTCCTGGCTGGCATGACCGGAGACATGAACCTCGGAAACATTTTCGTGGAAAACTTCAGCGCCGCGCCGGTAGAGATGATTGATCAGATCGGAGATGGTCTTTTCATTCCCGGGAATGAATCTGGAGGAGAGGATCACCGTATCGCCCGCTTCCAGCTTGATCTGTTTGTGATCATCCATGGCAATCCGCGCCAGGGCACTCATCGGCTCGCCCTGGGAGCCGGTGGTGATCATGCAGATCTGCTCTCTTGGCAGATTCGGCAGTTCTTTCAGGTCGATGAGGAGGTTGTCCGGAATGCTGATATATCCCAGTTCCTGTGCTATGCGCACGTTGGCTATCATGGAGCGGCCATTGAGGAGCACCTTGCGTCCGGCCCGGGCGGCAGAAACCATGACCTGCTGTACCCGGTGGATATTACTGGAAAAGGCGGCGACAATAATCCTTGCCGAACAGCGCGGAAAGATTTCGTCAAATGCCTCTCCCACCAGACGCTCCGAAAGGGTGTACCCCTCACGTTCGACATTGGTGGAATCCGCCAGGAGCGCCAGCACCCCTTCCTCGCCGTATCTGGCAAATGTTGCCAGGTCGGTCAGTTCACCATCAACCGGTGTCTGGTCGATCTTGAAGTCGCCGGTATGAATGACCACCCCTTCCGGGGTGTGAATGGCAAAAGCGCAGCCATCAACAATAGAATGGGCTACGCGAATGAATTCGACCCTGAAGCAGCCGGCCTCGACAAACTCCCTCGGCTTTGCACAGACGAGTTCAACGGCACTTTCAAGGTCGAACTCCTTGAGTTTTTCGCGCACAAAGCCGAGGGTCAGCGCGGTCCCGTAAATAGGAGGGTTGATTTCCCGCAGGATATAAGGGAGCGCACCGATATGGTCTTCATGCCCGTGAGTGAGGAAGATGCCGCGTATCGATTCTTTGCGGTGCAACAGGCAGGATATGTCGGGTATGACGATGTCGATGCCGAGCATGTGCGGTTCCGGAAACATCAGCCCGCAGTCGACAATGATTAGGTCATTGCCGTACTCGAAGAGCATCATGTTCAGACCGATTTCGCCCAGCCCGCCGAGCGGGGTTATTTTCAGTCCGGAGATGTCCTGTTCTGGCAATTGCATAGTTTGTCTATCTCGCTGGTTGTACCGGTTTGGCAAGCAGTCTTATCTTCTCGTCACAGATGACGATCCAGTTCATTCCCGGCTTGAAGAGTCCATGCGTTGAGTAAAAAGCACTGCGCAGAGCCCGGTAGGCAATCAACGCTTTCTCGCTGTCCCCTCTGGACTCCAGATCCATGCCGATAATCCAGAGCCTGGCGGCCGCCCGTTGGACAAGGGGACTGAAAGGGGTGTACATATGAATTGCCGATTCAAACCCGGCGATAGCATTGATCTGATCACCGGCGACAAGGGCTTTTTCACCCCGGTTAAACTGCGACCATTGGCGAAACTGGGTAGCGGCGGCAAAGAGGAGGATGGAGATAATGGCAATAACAGCGCCGTTCACCAGTACGGTTTTTGTACGATCAAGCATTTTTAGCATCACCTTGAAAAAAAGTGTGGAACAGTCAATATAAGTGTTCCGAAAAAAGTGGCAACGACTCCGGCAAGAGCTGCCAGCGCCGCGAGAATATGCCACGGCGCCCGCAAGCGGTAGGCCGCGGGCAGGGCCCAGGCGGTAACTGCAAGGCCGGCAATGATTATTGGTATGTATTTGAGGCTCATGTCAACTCTCCAGTCCCCTGGCGACAGCCTGGCGAACCTTCTCCATAAGAATTGTCTGCTGGATCGAACTTTTTTCTTCCGGGATAACAGGAGGACTGAATCTGATCTTGATAACTCCGGAGTTGATAAAGAAAAAATTATCCGGCGGATTGATGTTCATGCTGCCTGATATTGAAAAAGGGACAACCGGCATGCCGGCTTTTGCCGCCAGGATAAAGCCGCCTCTTTTGAACGGCAGAAGCTTGCCGTCTTTTGAGTGGGTCCCTTCCGGAAAGATGACGACGCTTGTACCGTCTCTGACGAGCTTTGCCGCATTGTCGAGGCTTCGCAGAGAACCCCTGCCGTCACTCCTGTTTACCGGAATATAACCGGCAGAGCGCATTGAAGCTCCGAGAAAAGGGAGTTTGAAAAGCTCTTCTTTTGCCAGCCAGTTAAAGCGGAGCGGGATCGCCTGATAAAGCGCCAGAATATCAAAATTGCTCTGGTGGTTTCCCATGAAAACAAGAGGTTGATCACGCGGTATCAGCTCTGTCCCTTCTACCTCTACCCCGGCTCCTGCAGCCAACAGCCCCATTTTGCTCCAGAATATGGCAATACGGTGATAAGTCCGGCCGCTGCGATCCATGAAGGTGGAGAGCATTGCCAAAAGAGTGCATAAAAAAGTCCAGGGGATAAAAAACAGAAGAAAGAGGCATGCTTTCAGCATATAAAAAACCCGCCCGGTAATCTGCGTAAAATTACTGTTTTTTGCCATGATAGTCAATTAAATAGCGCTTGCCAAAGGGGGGCGCATTTTATAGACTCGCTTCTTTGCAGGGCAGCTATCCGTTAGTAAAAAAACAGGGGGATATATGGCGAGTCTGAACAAGGTAATGCTGATAGGCAATCTCGGAAAGGATCCGGAAGTACGCTACACCACCTCAGGCTCGGCGGTTGCCAGCTTTTCCGTGGCAACTACTGAAAAGTACAAGAACAAAAGCGGCGAGTGGGAAGAGAAGACCGAATGGCACAATGTAACTCTCTGGGCGCGTCTGGCGGAAATTGCCGGGGAATATCTGTCAAAAGGGAAGACCGTCTATATCGAAGGGCGACTGCAGACCCGCAAGTGGCAGGACAAGGAAGGCAAGGATCGCTATACCACCGAAATAGTCGGCGAGAAGATGCAGATGCTCAGCCCCAAAGGTGATGGCGGCAGCCGTCAGGATGGCGGCGGACGTCAGGGGGGCGGCAGGGCAGGCGGAGAGCCGGTATACGAGGATCCGGCAGGATTCAATGCCGACGATGATATTCCGTTTTAGACAATTCAAGACCTTCATGGGGCAGAAGACTTTGGTTTTCTGCCTTTTTTCAGCATATTGAAAGGGGCAGGCATGCAACTGAACTTTGATCTCGGCATGGCCATCGGTAACACACCTTTGGTGGAGCTGAAAAAGATCAACCCGAATCCACGGGTGCGGATCCTGGCCAAACTTGAAGGGAACAACCCCGGCGGTTCGGTCAAGGACCGGCCGGCGTGGTACATGCTGACCGGTGCCGAGGCGCGCGGCGAGCTGACGCCTGACAAGGTGATCCTCGAGCCTACCTCCGGCAATACCGGTATCGCCATGGCAATGATCGGTTCGGCCCGCGGCTATCGGGTGAAGCTGGTGATGCCCGGCTGTGTGAGCCTCGAGCGCCGGCGGGTACTGGAAGCATTTGGCGCCGAGCTGGTGCTGTCACCGTCGGAAGAGGCGACCGACGGGGCAATCCGCATGGCTCACCGGATCCTGGCAGAGGAGCGGGTGAGTTACTACATGCCGAACCAGTACGCCAATCCGGACAATGTACGCGCCCATTTCGAGATGACGGCGCCGGAAATTTACCGCCAGACCGGCGGCGAGATCGACTGCTTTGTGGCCGGAATGGGGACGAGCGGCACACTCATGGGGTGTGCCGGTTATTTCCATGAAAAGGCACCCGGCGTCAGGATTATCGGCGTCGAGCCGCGACTGGGGCACAAGGTGCAGGGGCTGAAAAACATGAAAGAGGCGATAGTTCCTGATATCTACCGGGAAGAGACGCTTGACGCCAAGATCTGTATTGACGATGAGCCTGCCTTTGAAATGGCGCGCCAGCTTGCCGTATTGGAGGGGCTTTTTGTCGGCATGTCGAGCGGCGCTGCTGTTGCCGGAGCAGTAGCGGTTGCCAGAGAGATGACCTCGGGGACCATCGTCGTCATACTTCCCGACCGTGGCGACCGGTATCTCAGTACCACCCTGTTCCGCTCGGTCTGTGGCTGCTGCCCGCCATGATGTTTTAAATCTGTTTATGCCGGTTGCGTATACCGGAAACGGCAAAGACGCCGAGAATATTTACGTCCCCACAGCTGCCTTAACAGTCAAGCTCACGTGGCACCGGTACCGCGCAGACGGGAACCGTAAGGGGGAAATCGTCCCTCCTGCGCACAATATCAAGGAATATCCCGACAAGGTGCGGATCAAGCTCCTCGCCGCGCATCGCCACAATCATCTGCAGGGTGTCGTCACGGGAATACCCGTGGCGGTAGGAACGCTCGCTGGTAAGGGCATCGAAGACATCGGCCACCGAGACGATTCGTGCTTCAAGCGGAATCTCCTCGGCCTTGAGGCCGCTGGGATAGCCGGAACCGTCGAAGCGCTCATGATGAAACTGGATGATATTGCGCGTTATCTGGGAAAGGTTGGCCTTGGCGGCAACTTCTGCACCCCAGAGGGAGTGCTGTTTCATGGTTTCGAACTGGTCGTTGCTCAGCTGTCCCGGTCCGTTCAGGATTATATCCGAAACACCGATCTTGCCGCAGTCGTGCAACCAGCTGCCGTATTTGATTTCCCGCAGCATGCTCCGTGATAAGCCCAGCCGCTCGGCGATAAGCAGGGCATAGACGGCAACCCGGTCACAGTGGCCCTTGGTTGAAGAGTCCTTGAGCTCGATTGTCTGGGCAAGCGAGCGGAGAACGTTCTCGTCATCCCGCCGCATCGCCAGGGCAAGGCGGTAGCGGTGAAGCCCATCCCGCACCGTGGCGATCAGATCCTCGTCTTTCCAGGGTTTGAGCACGTACCGGTAGACCTCGCTGTAGTTAATGGCGGCAAGCGCGCTCGACAGGTCGGCATATGCCGACATGAGAATCTTGACGGTGTCGGGCGAGATATCCTTCAGTACGGAGAGGAATTCCAGTCCACTCATGACCGGCATGATATTGTCGGAAACCACCACCGCTATCTCCTCCCGGTGGATAATTTCCAACGCCTCGGCAGCGCTGCCGGCTGTCAACAGGTGAAAGTCGTCACTATCGGCAAACAGTCCCCTGATGATTTCCAGAGTAAAGTTTGTATCATCGACAAAAAGTACCGCTTCCTTTTTTGCAGGTTCTTCCATTCCGGCTCCGTATCAGCTTGCTGGGGAAAAATTACACAGTTCAGACGGCTGCATAATCGATGCATAGCGGCAAATAGTACATTCCTTGCGGCACTTGTCAACAGTTTTCAGGCGAACAGTCTCCCGCCATAGCAGGCTAAACGATTCGGAATTCCAGCTGTAAAAGCAAAACCTTCGGTGAAGTCAAGCGCAGGGTCAGCCCCTGAAAAGAGAATGCAGGCAGCTCACAACTGCCAAAAGCCGGGAATAAAGCTCACTCCCGGAACTGCAGCTGATAAAGCCGGTAATAGATCCCTTTGACCGCGAGCAGCTCCTCGTGACTCCCCTCTTCCACCTTTTCGCCGCGGCGGATCACCGCGATCCGGTCGGCATCGCGGATGGTGGAAAGCCGGTGGGCAACGACCAGGGTTGTCCGCCCCGACATCAGCCCTTTCAGCCCTTTCTGGATCAGCTGCTCAGCTTCGGAATCGACGCTGGCGGTTGCTTCGTCGAGCACCAGAATCTCCGGATCAAAGGCAACGGCGCGGGCAAAGGAGATCAGCTGCCGTTCGCCGACCGAGAAGTTGTTCCCCCGCTCCCTGACCTCCTCCTGATAGCCGTTTGCCAGCCTGTCGATGAAGCGGTCAGCACCGACTGTTTTGGCCGCCTGCCGGACATTCCGCCGTGCCAGCTCATCGCCGAGACAGATATTCTCCTCAACCGTTCCGGTAAAGAGATAGGGATCCTGCAGCACGATACCGATCCGCCGGCGCAAGTCAGGCAGCGGGATCCGGCGCAGGTCATTGCCGTCAACCTCGATCGAGCCGCGACTCACATCGTACAGCCTTGATAAAAGCCGGGTGACCGTGGTTTTGCCGCCACCGGTAGCACCAACGAGGGCCACTTTCTCCCCTCTGCTGATATCGAGATTGAACCCTTTCAGAACGTAGTCATCTTCCTTGTAGGCAAACCAGACATCACGAAAGCGGATAAAGGCGCCCTCCCCCTTGCCCCCTCTATCAGACCCGTTTATTGGGTCCATAAAGGGATGGGGAACTGAGAGAATCCCCTTGCCATTCGTGGACCCGATTGGGCCTGAAGGAGAGGGTCGGGGGGAGGGTGCAGCTTCCGGCAGAATCTCCCGGCAGTCAAGCAGGTTGAAGAGCCGCTCGAGCGCTGCCATCGCCCCCTGCATCACCGAGTATTTGGCCGAAAGGTCACGAATCGGTGAAAAAAACTTTTCGATGTACTGAATGAATGCTACCAGCGCCCCGAAAGTCAGCGCTCCGGAGATGATCTCGCCAGAGCCGTACCAGATCAACAGGCCGACAGCAACGGATGAAATGGCTTCTACCGAGGCATAAAGAGCCGCATCCCAGGTTATTACCGGCAGATTCGCATCCCGGTAGGAGCTGTTAAGCCGGGTGAACTCCTGTTGCTCATGTTCCTGGCGGTTGAATAGCTGGATCAGCGACATGCCGTTGATGCTCTCGCTCAGGAACACGTTGAGATTGGCGAGTCTTGCCCTGACCTGGCGGAAGGCGTTACGCATCTTGCGGCGAAAGGTGAAGGCGATCCAGAAAAGAAGCGGCAGGACGGTGAAGGTTACCAGCGACAGTTGCAGATTCATCCAGAGCATGACACTGATGATGCCGGCAAGGAGCATGATATCGCCGACCACGGTAATGATGCCGGCGGCAAACATCTCCCCCAGAACTTCAACATCATTGGTGAGGCGGGTCACCAGGCTGCCGGTAGGGGTCCGGTCGAAAAAGGAGGTCGAAAGTTTCTGCACATGGGAAAAAAGCTCGATGCGGATATCCTGCATGACGCGCTGGCCAAGGTACTGCAGCAGCCAGACTTCCAGAAAGGAGAGCAGCGAATCAGCCAGAATAAGCAGCAGGAAACCGAGCGCCACCTGCGGCAGTCCGGCGAGATCACCTTTTATTATATGGTTGTCGATGGCAAGCTTGATGAGCCAGGGCTGGGCAAGTTTGGCAGCTGTGGTCAGAGGGAGGATGCTGATAACAGCGGCAACCAGCCAGAGATAGGGGCGCAGGTAACCGGCAAAACGGAGCAGCAGCTTCCTGTCGTAGGCCTTGCCGACTATTTCATCTTCGTAAATGCCGTGTGCGTGCATGGTCAGACACCATGGCCGGTTGTTGTTATCCTGACCGTGAAGTCGTTCATCTGGTAGATCAGCTTGCCGTCAACCGAGAGGAAGCCGGCGGCGGTAATGAGCTGTTGTTCGTCATCCACCGCGGTGATCCAGGCATCTACCGCCACCTGCCGGTTGGCAGGGATGACCTGGCCCCGGTAGAGCCAGCGATGCTTTTCACCCAGAGCGGCCACTTCGAAGAGACTGCCCGGTTGCCAACCCCAGCGTTCCACGGCAACAAACTTCATCAGCTGGACGAATGACTCCAGGCCAAGCGAACCGGGCGTGACCGGATCCTCGAAAAAGTGCGCCTTGAAGAACCACTCGTCCGGATCGACATCCTTTACTCCGCGCAGATAGCCGAGCGCTTGCGGGCCGCCGTCCGCGACGTACAACTCGATCCGGTCGATCATCCGCAGCTGTTTATCCGGAAACGGTGCTGTTTCCGGATAGGCGAGGCTGCGGCTCCGCCCGATCTCTGCAGTTGTCGGTTGATAGGGTTTGGCATCACGGATACCGACCTGATTGGCCAGCGCCTCTTTCGAAAAGAAGCCGAACATGGTCTCTCCTGCGTAGAGAATACCGGCCGTATCGGCGACGGTAAAGTCGTATTCCTGGATGATCATGCCGCCGCTGGTCGCTGCCTTTTTCAGAACCGCCGCGCAGGTCAGGGTGCCGCTCTGCGGTGTGATGGCGCGGTGCTGCACCGCCGTGCCGCCGAGGTTGCGGAAAGAGATGTCCACCTGGCTCTGCAAAGCCGAGCCGACATAGGCGGCCAGCCAGCCGCACGGCTGCAGGGCGGCTTCCAAAAGGACGGCAAACGGCATGCGCGGCTGGCAATCGGCAGCAAAGTACCAGGCATCATGGGGGATGTCGTACTGCGCCTCGACCATGGCGCCGGCGACCATCTGCCACGGTTCACCGACGACTCCGGTTACCCGGTCCATGAACTGGAACGGGGGGCCGGGGAGGCGGGCGATCTTCCTCCCTGTGTCGAAGATCCGGTACGGTGCGCCGAAACCTTCCGACGGTCTGCCGTTACTGTAGGCAAGAATCTGCTCCTTGGTGTAGATGGCCGGTTTTTTCGTTGCGGCGGCTGGTGCATTCTTGCCTATATTCCCCTGCCACAGCGCCAGCAGCAGCTCTTTCGTCGTCCCGGCCAGCTGCGCCGACATGTTGCTGATTTCGACGATCGGCTTGCCGTCGGCATACATCAGGGCATCACAGATGACGTAAGGTTCGGGGCGGTAGCCGAGCTCGCGGATGGAGACTTCGTAGGTTACGACTCTGGTTGTCTCCAGCACCTGGCCGCGGCAGCGTAAGGCACTGGCCACGCCTGGAACCGGCTCCCAGACGGCGTCGCTATCCTCTGCCACCCACCCCATCCGCAAAAGGAATATCCGCAGGGTGTGCATGCAGCATTCGTACATCAGGGTGCCGGGCATGACCCGGTCATCGACAAAGTGGCAGGTGATGAACCAGTCGTCCGGATGGATGTCGGCCTCGGCGCGGATGAAACCTTCGCCGTAACGGCCGCCACGGGGAAGGAGTTCCATCACCCGGTGGACCAGCTCCATCCTGCCTCCGGGTATGGTCAGCGGACGGGAGAGTGACAGCCCGGCAAAAAGGTCTCCGAAGCAGCCCGGCAGATCACCGGCACGCAGACGCTGCAGTTGGGCGGAAGAGTAGCTCTCCTCTGCCAGCGGCACCAGCTCCTGCCAGTCAGCCGGGCGAATGCCGCTGGTAGGCCTCATGTCCAGGGCCGGGCGGACAATCCCCTTGCCTGCCTCCAGCTCCGCTGCGTTGAAAAAGCCGGCACAGCCGTCACGCATTGAGAGCAGCGGCGCACCGTTTACGGTCGCCTCGAAGAAGAAGCGGAACAGCCAGGTATCCCCCTGACGGAAGAAGCGTTCGATATGGATGTCGTAGCTGATGGTCTCGCCCGGGCCGGGAAGACCGCGGTGGAACGTGACCACGGCATCAAGGAGGCGATAGACTGCCAGTCCCCTGGTGATGAAGTCGACTCCCAGGTAGCCGGAGAGGAACAGATCGGCCTGACCGGCCTCTACCGCAATGCAGGTCGGTATCCGGCCGCCGTCGAGATACCAGGAGCCTTCGTGGATATCGTGTTCGGTAACCACCCGGCCATGGGACATTGACTTGGGCTCCCCTTCAAGAGCTACTATCCGGTCGACCAGCATCAGCGGCTCATCCGGCAGTCTTACGCGGGTCGGGAAGCTGTCTGCCGCGGCAAATTCCTTGCCCAGCATCCGGGCAACAGAACCTCTGGCAAACTCGAAGCAAAGGTCGCGGTCAAATACGCACGGCCTGACTGGTGTCAAAGCGGGTTTAAACTCCGTTCGCGCAGCGGCATCAACGGGGCTTTCACCCGCAAGTGCCTGCTGCAGCGTCAGTTCCAGAGAAAGGGCCTGCGCCATGGTCCGGGTAATATTGTCACTGAAGCGCAGATAGGCGGCGTGCGCCTGCAGTTTTGCGTCCTGGGCAGCGGCAAACTCACGAAGCAGCGGGTCACCGTCTGCGGCAGCAGCCGTTGCGGCCGATGCTGGGCCGGGTCTTGCGTCAGCCCCGTCTCTGCCTCCCTGTTTTTGGGGAACCGCAGGGGATGTCCCTGCATTTCCCCCTGTTGGCCCGGCCGGCTGTTTTGCCATCGGTGGGGGCTCGGGCATAACAGCAACCGGTTTTTTTAACGGCGGCAGTGGCGGCGCAAAAGGCCTGCCGCCGGAGAAAACCGTTACCATGACCGACGGCCTGGTGGTGACGACTTCAGCCGGCGCTCCGGCCAGGAGCGGCGAGAGGTCAACAGTTGCCCTCTCGGCAACCAGGCTGGCAAGGAGTCGCAGCACCGCCCCTTCGCCGTCAACACCCGGCGCGCAGACAGAGCGGGCAAGATGCTGTCGCCCTTCGAGAATCTGTGTGATCATCCGGCTGCAGGAAGCGCCCGGCCCCATTTCGAGGAAGATCCGCACCCCGTCGTTGTAGGCGGAGTTTATTACCGCCGGGTAGTTGATCCCTTCAAGCGCCTGGGCAAGAATGGCGTCGGCAGCAGATTCACGGGTAACCTCGAATGGCCCCCCTTCCGCACCGCTGTAGAAAGTTACCCCTGAAGGCGGATCTGTCGGGAAGAGATGCAGGTTGCGGTAAGGTTCGGCAACCTCCCGCGCAACCTCACAGTGTACGGTAGTGACACCGGAGAGCGGGAAAAAACTGCAGCCAAGAATGGCCACGACCCGTTTGATCCCTTTGGCATCGCCGCCGATAACACATTCGTTCGGGGTGTTGACGATCAGCAGATAGACCCGGGTCGTCATCCGGATGGCCCGGCGCACCTCTCGGGCCGGGGCACTGACCACTCCTACCTGCCAGTCAACCGGTTTCCCTTCCGGAATGCCCCAGGCTCTGGCTGCAGCCCGGCATTCGCCCGCCAGATCATCGGTAAAAAGGGTCGATTCATACATCTGCAGCAGCATGCTGTCGCGTTCCTGCCACGCTCCCAGGGCAAAAAGACCGGCTGATTCCCCGAGACTGTAGCC
This sequence comes from Geobacterales bacterium, assembly GCA_038206285.1. GTDB lineage: Bacteria > Desulfobacterota > Desulfuromonadia > Geobacterales > DSM-12255 > VEOV01. The sequence continues at coordinate 6,206 of JBBRBA010000007.1, read as the reverse complement.
GATGACGGCAGCAGGGGCGACCCCGAAACTGCGGACAATGTCACTGGCAAGGCAGCCGGTCGCTACCTGGCCGAAGATCACTGCCCGGTGGTCTTTGTCCATTGTTTCACTATCTGCTCCGTTCCAGAAAAGTTCCGGCTGGAACTGGCTGCGCAGGTAGAGGTTTTCGCTGTCCTGCCGGCGGAATACCTCGGGCCAGCGGACGGAAAGCGGCATCCCCATGCCGGCAAAGTGGTTGCCCGAGCCGGGGAAGACGAAGGCTATTTTACCTTCCCTGCCGAGCGGTTCAGAAGAGAAGAAGAGGCGGTCGCGCAGCAATGGCGGCGGCAGCGGGGTAGCTCCCTCGCTTTGCAGTGTCTCCCTGCCAAGTGTGCAGAGAGCGAGCAGTTCCTCGCGGTTGCGGGCGACAAGGGCCAGCGCCAGAGGCGCGCTGGCGTTGCCGCCCTTTTGCTGCCGGCTGCTTGCCAGAGAGCCGAGGTCAGCAGCGGCGCTTCCGGCAACGGCAGTGCAGAGAGCGTCGAGTTCCTGCGCAATCGCCGCGCGGTCTGCCCCCGGCAGGGCGAAGAGAAACTCTGTCGGGCCGCCTGCAGGCATGATCCGGTCAGTGGCAAAGGCCTCCGGTTGCTCCTCCCACCCTTGCAGCACCACATGGGTGCAGCTGCCATCGACACTGAAAGAATTTACCCCGGCACAGCGCGGGCCGTCAGCCCGGTTGCGCAGCCAGTAGCGTGGTTCTGTTGGCAGATGAAAGGGGCCGTGCGCTGACAGAGCGGCCAGCGAAGGAGCAGCAGATCCGCTGCCGGGTATGATTTCCTGATAGAGGGCCAGTGCAGCGCGGACAAATGAGGCCAGGCCTGAAGCCGCGCCGCAATGGCCGATGTTGCCTTTGACAGCACCCAGAGCGGTGCTGCGCTCCCGGTGCAGCAGCGGGTTTATGGTCTCGTCTGCGGCAAACAGCCGGGACAGTGCTGCGATCTCCATGCTGTCTTCAGCCGGGAATCCACTGCCGTGCGTTTCGATGTAGTCGAGGCGGGAAGGGACAATGCCGGCTTCGGCGCAGGCGCGCTTCATGGCGGCAGCGCAGGCGGCAGCGTCCGGGATGATCAGTTCTCCGCCGGAGATTCCTACCCCTTTGATGACGGCGTAGATCCGGTCACCATCTGCCCTGGCATCTGCCAACCGTTTGAGGACAACGGCGGCAGCCCCTTCACCCGGCATGGTGCCGTCGGCGTCCGCAGCAAACGGGCGGGCATTGCCCGATGGGGAAAAAGGCCGGTTAGCGTGCTGGCCGATAACGGCGCGCAGATCACCGGCAAGATCGACGGCACCGACAACGGCGCGATCAATCTCCCCCTGTTGCAGCAGACGGACGGCAGTTGCCAGTGAACGGATGCCGGAGCTCTCTTCACTCGACAGCGTAAAACTTGGTCCGCCGCACCTGAACTCACGGGCTATGCGGCTGGCAACAATGTTGCCGAGCGCCCCCATGGTTCTATTGGCGGTAAGCGGTGGCGAGGCGGCATCCATAAGCTCGGCGCACCAGGCGGCAAGCTCGGCCGGATCGGGATCTAATCCGAGTTCGGCGCACCAGGATGCAAGCTGCTGCGGCACTGTCCAGCGGAAACTGAAGTTGGTGCTGCCAAGATCAAGGGCAATGCCGATAAAAACGCCGGTGTTGAGGTTTCCTTCACGGTCCAGGCCGGCATCGGCGACTGCCGCTGCCGCACTCTGCAGCATCAGCAGCTGCTGCGGCAACATCTCTTCGAGTTCAAGCGGCGGTATCCGGAACTGGTTTGCCGGAACAGTGACACTGTCAAGATAGCAGCCGGAGAACGGCGTGGCATGGAGACCATCCGCCCTGAACCAGCCTGACGCTTCGGCTCCCCACCACTTTTCGGGCAGCGCGGGGGGCGACGCACTCTCCCCGTCGCCCAGGGTCAGCTCCTGAAATGAGCGCAACGACCCGCAAGGGGCAAAACGGGCATCCATACCGACAACGGCAATCTCTGTGGCGGCTGCTTCGCGGCTGAGCTGCGGCAGCTCAGCCAACGGGGGGACCCAGTGATGGCTGACTGCAATGGTCTCCCCGATATCGGCCATCTCCGGGAGCCACTCCTCAATCAGCAGATGGGCATTGATGCCACCGAAACCGAAAGCACTGACCGCGGCGCGGCGCGGCACACCTTCTGCTCTGCGCTTCCAGGGTAGAGGTTCCTTGAGGATACGGAACGGGCTTTGCTCCAGCTCCATCCCCGGTTGGGGCGTATTGAAATTGGCCGTCGGCGGGAGGACACCGGCACGCATGGCGAGCAGTACCTTGGTGAGAGCGGCAGCGCCGGCTGCTGTCAGCAGGTGGCCGATATTCGACTTGACCGAACCGATGATGCAGGTCGTCGCCCCCGCCGGCTGATCACCCCAGAGCTCCTTCAGGCTGACGACTTCGGTAGCATCGCCGACAGGTGTACCGGTAGCGTGGCATTCAACCAGATCGATATCCTGCGGCTGCCACCCCGCCTGCCGGTAAGCGGCACGCATCGCCCGCAGCTGCCCTTCAGCCATCGGCGCCAGCAGGCTGCCGCCGACATCATTGGCAAGACCGGCGCCGCGAATAATGCCGTAGATCCTGTCGCCGTGGGCAATGGCGTCTTCAGTCCGTTTCAGCAGGAAAATGCCGGCGCCTTCGCCAACGACCAGGCCATCTCCGGCAGCATCGAACGGTGAGCAGATCCCCCTTTTGGAGAGCGCCCGCAGCTGGGAAAAGCCCATCTGGGTATAGAGAGGGTCAGGGCGGGAAACGCCGCCGGAGAGCATGGCGTCGGCGCGACCGGCAAGGAGTTCATCGCTGGCAAGCTTGATGGCGTAAAGGGATGAGGCGCAGGCGGCGTCAAGGGTGCAGGCGCCGCCACCGAGCCCGAGGCTGTAGGCAAGCAGACCGGCCGGTAGTCCGGCCACATAGCGGTTAAGCGGCGCTGTCCCCCGTTTGCTGCAGCTCTGGCCGAGGAGCTTTTCTTCAAAGGTCTTGCCGAGAATCTCCCGTGCAAAGAGCGATGATTTTTCCGTCGGCAGGGCAAGATTACCGATGATGACACCGATTCTGGAGCGGTCGAGCGGGGTGGTGATAGCGTCGGTATACGCCTGTCTGCCGGCATGAAGGAGGAGATGAAAGAGAGGGTCAAGCCCGGACGGAATTTTCGGTTCCGGAGAGAGCCCCGGAAGCGGTGCGGTGCGCGGGATAGCGCTAATGAAGCATCCCTGGCGCGAGTAGACACGATCTTTGGCAGCGGTTTCGGGGGAGAAGGCGGCATCTGCCGGGATCGCCCATCTCTCGGGTGGAACCTCCCGGGCAGAGCTTTTGGCGCTGACGATGTTCTGCCAGAACCGATCCAGATCAGGGGCATCGGGAAATATGCCACCGATGCCGACGATTGCTACCGAGCCGAAAGCAGGATTTCCTGAGATGGGTATCGACATGGGAAAGAGTGTATTCCTTACCCGGCAGCGCCGGAACAAAACAAGAAAAGAAAAACTTCAATGGAACGCGATTTTATTTATGCCCTGTGGGTATCTGCGTACCATAGATTTAAGCCTTAAGCAGTAAGAGCCTATAGCGCCCCTCTGTTGACGCGGCCATGCTGCTCAAGCTGATTGCGCTGAAAGGCACCGCCCAGTGACGGGTCGATGATGCATTCGTAGTCTTCGAGGCGGGCGATCAGCTTGCCGTTCTGCCGGTCAACAAACTCCATGTCTGCATGGGCGCCATGTTTCTGCTCGTCACTGATCCTGATGACGACCTGAACCCCTTCCTTCGGAAACGACTCCTGGAACTGCCGGTAGCGACCGGCAAAGCAGGGGAGTGAGCCGGAGCCGAATCGCTCGAAACTCCAGAGAATCATCATCTGGAAAGCGGAGTCAAGCACCAGCGGATCGGTAAGCCAGCTGCTGCGAAGCGGCTGCCTGAACCAGGCGGCAGGGGACGGCGCCTTCTTGACCAAAGCAGCAATCCCTTTTGCCGAACAGCCGTTGACCAGTTCGATGCCGTGCAGATCCGGTCCATGGAAGAGCCTCTCGCGGTCATATATTCTGCCGTTGTGCGGCTCGTAAGGCTCTGCCGGAATCTCCTTGATCGAGCGGATCCCTTCGGGGAGTCTTGCGGCCAGCACTATTTCCGCTTTGGCATGCAGCAGCAGCCTGGAGTCGCCGTTCACTCCGGTCAGCTCTACCGGCACCAGATAGAAGGAGTCGCGTTTTTCCGCCCGTCCGGCCATTACTTTCAATTTGCAGCCCTGCTCCTGTTCGAAGACCACCCCTTTGCAGATCCTAAGGTCGTTGAAACCGTGAAAGCGCAGTCCGGGGTTGCCGTGGAGCGCAGCATGTGCCAGCCATTCGGCGATTACCGCCATCGGCAGCACCGCTTTGCCATCAAGGACATGGGAGCGAAGGAAGGGATAGTTGTTCAAATTGAGGGCGACAGCAAACGCCTCGGTGAGATTTTTTGACTTGGCCGGCTGGGGCGTCTGGATATCATCAAGCGTTTCGGCAAGGGCAACGATCTCCACCGGTGCATCAGCAGCGGCTATTTCGCGGGCAAGAAAATCCCCCCCCTCTTCCAGGCCGATAAGCCCAACCCCTTCTCCGGCAAAGAGTTTTTTCAGCGCCGGGGTCACCATGCCGCCGTCCCACGGACCCCAGTTGATACTCACCGTCCGGCAACCGGGGCGGCGGCGCGCTTCATCCTGGGCAAGTTTGTTCAGTACTTCATTGGCAACGGCATAATCTACCTGCCCGGTTCTGCCGAAACGGCCGGTGGTCGAAGAGAAGAGAGCGATGAAACAGAGATCATCCTCGGTCGTGGCGGCAAAAAGCGAGCGCAAGCCCGCAACCTTGGTGCCGTAAACAGCGGCAAACTGCTCTCTGGATTTGTCGGTTATCAACCTGTCGGCCAGCACTCCGGCGCCATGGACAATACCGCGGATGGGCCCGTATTCGGCGCGAATCTGCTGTAAAAGGGCGACTACTTCGGCACTGTTTCTGATATCAACGGCGCGGTAGACCACTCTGCCGCCGGCAGCAGTGATTTTCTCCAGCGTCCCTTTGAGCTCACGTCCGGCAATAACCTGCTGGTAGCGCTCCTCGATCTCTTTCGGGTGAAGTTTCCCGCCGGCATTTTCGAGAATTGCCCGCTTGATGCGCGGTTCTTCACTCAGGGGGGCAAGCCACTCCGGTTCCGCCGCTGGTTCGGGACTGCGCCCGAGGAGCAGCAGGGTCGGCTGACAGGCACGTGTCAGAGCAACCGCTGCGGCGGCGGTAACGCCCCGGCCGCCGCCGGTAATTACCACGACGTCGTCTTTGCTGACAGGATACCAGGCAGGAATCGGTGCCGCCGGAAGATCAACCAGGGTCAGCGCTGTTCTCCCTTGTGCCGAAAGGCCGGTCTCGATCGCTCCCGAGTTGAGCAGTTCGTCTGCCAGAGCTGTCGCCGCAGCAATCTGATCAGGGAAGTCCCCCAGATCGATCGCCCGGCAGGCAACTTCCGGCCATTCATTGGCTGCCGTCTTCACCAGCCCGGCAAGCCCGCCGGAGAGGGGATCGACCAGCGTCGATCCTTCAAGGCAGCCAAAGCAGCCGTCAAGTCTTGAAACAGTGGCAAACAGCGCCCCTTCCAGCTCCCCTGCCTGACGCAGCGCCGGCGCTGCCCTTTTCAGGAGCAGGAAGGCATTTTCCAGGAAAAGATCATCCGTCCCCTCTTTGGGAGCGATGATGATCAGTCCGGCAAGCCGGGCGGATGAGAATATCACTTTGTCGTCATCAGCTGCCAGCAGCCGGGCGTTAAGTCCTCTCTCCTGAAGTTGCGAAAAGAGCTGGGCGGCCAGCTGTGACCCGTCATCCGTAATCAGGATTTCGCCATCTTTCAGCAGCGGCAGCGGCAACGCCTCAAATGCGGCTGCCGTGGTATGGACAAGGGCGCGGCGCGTCATCAGGGCCGGAGCGGTTTCCGGCTGTGCCGGGGCGCTCTGCGCTACAGCAACTGGCTGCGTTTCTGGCACAGCAGTCGCGGCAGTAGCGCTGCCGGTGAGGAAAGCGGCGATTTCGCCGAGGGTCTGCAAAGAGCCGAGATGTTCCGGACCGATGAGCGGTGCACCCGGGAGCTTCTCCTGAATGGCGGAGAGGATTTCGACCCGTTTGATCGAATCGATGCCGAGATCGGC
>JBBRBA010000006.1:0-60158 GCA_038206285.1 Geobacterales bacterium | reverse complement strand
GGTTTGTGTGCAAGGATATTCCAGTCAATAGTAATGTAACTACCGTTATAAGAAGTAGACCAAAACTGAGAAGATATATCTATCCATTCGGGACGTGCCGGTACAAACTCATTTTTTATGAATTTGGCCCCGACTGCATCTGTCCAAACATCTTCCTCCGGGCAGTAAGTCTTTTTATCTGCTACTTCAGAGCATCCCATGTTAGCCCCTTTTGCCAGAACATTAATACTTTCGTGGCACGTTCCCGTCGCGCTCTATTAACGTACAATTGCAAGCTTTTCTCATCCGCCCATCCACCCCAATACACTAAATCCATCATTCCATCCTTGTAATCCGGATTACTTGCCACAGCCTGATAAGTGCGGTTAAAAAATGCATGGCGAGCGATGTGCCAATGAAATTTTATCCCCGTATTTCGTGAGATTTTTTCAGCAATGCGCTGCATCCCACTCCCAGACAGCGGGCGTCCGTCTTTGCGCCAATGGTTAACAATAAGGAACGTATGGTCAGTAATGGGTAACGTTTTTTTCTTGCCTGCGCGAATCACATATTGGCAACGATTATCGCTAATATAATCGCTTATCAATCTTGGCAACGGCGAGTTGGCAAAAAGAAACCCCAGGTCACGTGAAAGGGTTTTTGGCTGAGGTCTATTTGCCCCACGCGGGTCAACATAATCGCGGCCACGCTCTTCAATTCGTACTATTGATATGTCATTCTTCTTTCCATATGGGCAATCCTTGAGCCTTAACGCAAGTATTTCTCCAATCCGCAGTCCAAATTCGATAGCAAGCCGCCATACCAAATAGTCCCGCATTGCAGTGTCTTTATCAACATCCGTCCTGTTTGACGGTTTCAAGTAGGCTTCGATTGTAGCAATTTCTTCTTCTGATAAATCATCCGCAAATTTACTTTGCCGTACTTTCTTTCTATTCTTCTTAAAGAGACCCTTTACCGATTCAACTACTTTCTCCCTATTAACCTGGTGTTGATTACCGGCTCCATTAAATACGCTATATTGCATGATGAACCACGTAAACATCGCAGAGCATGCCTCAATAATCCGATTGAAAGTTGTCGGTGCTATCCTGTTCGCCTGTCTACCCTCATATGACACCCGCTCTCCCAACCAATACACAAATGTACGTACCTGCTGCGGAGTAGGGGCTAGACCATTCAGAAGCATTGTTTCGATATCTACCTTTGCATCATCAGCCCAAGTAAAAAAATAGGTGAGCTTGTCAAGGATATCTTTTACAGAGTTATGCGACCCGCGCTTGAGCGACAGGTATTGCTCATAAACCGACATTGAGATAGACGGTTCGAATGTCTCCTTGTGCTGAACAATGAATCGTGTCCTCTCGTCCACCAGGAATGAGGATATTCGATAAGTTCTGCGTAAATCAGAATCGATAATTGTGTCCATTATTTCACCTGTAAAAGTTGTGTAAAGTTATTACTTAAAAATACAGTAATTACGACATAGTATATCTTTACAACTCAATCGTATCACAAAGTACAAATAAAGCCAATTATTAATTGACTTTTGTTCCTTGTTATAAACTTTTCCAAACAATAAAAAAACCCCACAGAATCAACTCTGTAGGGCCATTTTCTAGTAATAATTACTACTAAAAAAACTTTACATTATAGTAGTACTACTGACATTCACTGTAGCCGCAGACATGACAGACAGAACAGCCGCCTTCGTGCTCGACCGGACCGCCGCACTCGGGGCAGGCGCCTCTCTCATGGCCGGTCTTCTGGATGCCGGTGTCGTAACCGGCGGCATGCATATGCGCCTGGATCGCTTTGGCTACAGCATCGGCGCATGACAGCACCTTGTTGTCGCCGAAGCCGGCCGGACAATGACAGGAGATGCCGAGCAGCTGCTTCACTACATTGCGTGCCTGGACACCGCTTCTCCAGGCGAGGGAGACCATCCGGCCGATTGCTTCTGCCTGCGATGCCGCGCAGCCGCCTGCTTTGCCCATGGTGGTGAACAGCTCGAACAGCCCCTGCTTGTCTTCGTTGACGGTAATGTAGAGCGGGCCGCAGCCGGTCTGCATCTGGTAGGTCCACCCTTTGAGGGCTTTGGGGCGCTCCCTTTTGTACGAACCTTTCTCTTCGGCAACTGCAACCGGCGGGACTTCGACTATCTCTTCCTTCTTGCCGGTGGAGAGGACCTGCTCGTCACGTGAGCCGTCACGGTAGATGGTTACACCTTTGCATCCGGATTGATAGGCAAGGCGGTAAACCTTTTCAACGTCTGCAACTGTGGCGTCACTCGAAAAATTAACGGTCTTCGATACGGCATTGTCTGTATGCAGCTGGAATGCTGCCTGCATGGCAATATGGTCTTCAGGGGTTATATCATGGGCAGTGACAAAAATCTCCCGCAGATCTTCCGGGATGGCGCTGATGTCATGAATGGTCCCATGCTGGGCAATTGCCTCCATCAGTTCCTGCGAGTAGAACTCCCTCTCTTTGGCAATTTTTTCAAAGAGGGGATTTACCTCGACAAGAATGTTCTTGTCCATTACCTGGCGAATGTAGGAGACTGCAAACAGCGGCTCAACTCCGGATGATGCGTTGGCGATGATCGAGATTGTTCCGGTAGGGGCAATGGTGGTTATGGTTGCGTTTCGAAGCGGTGCCCCACCCGGCTTGTCGTAGATAGAACCTTTGAAGTTCGGGAACGGACCACGGATTTTTGCCAGTTCACGCGATGCTGCATGACCCTCGTCATTGATGAACTTCATCAGCTTTTCGCCCAGGGCGATCCCTTCCGGGGAGTTGTACGGGATACCGAGCATGATAAGCATATCAGCCCATCCCATGACACCGAGACCGATCTTGCGGTTGGAACGGGTCATCTGATCGATCTGCGGTAGCGGATAGTTGTTTACCTCGATGACGTTGTCAAGAAACTTGACTGCCAGTTTGATGATATCTTTCAGCTTGTACCAGTCAACAGCTCCGCTGCTTACCATCTTGCCGAGATTTATCGAGCCGAGGTTGCATGATTCATAGGGGAGGAGCGGCTGTTCGCCACAAGGGTTGGTTGACTCTATTTCGCCGATGAGCGGTGTCGGATTGTCGCGGTTCAGCCGGTCAAGGAAGATAATGCCCGGCTCGCCGTTTTCCCAGGCCTGCGTGACGATTCTGTGGAATACCTTTCTGGCGTTGAGGGAACCGCAAACCTCCTTGTTGCGAGGATTGAGGATGTCATACTCCTGATCTTTCTCGACCGCCTCCATGAAGGCTTCGGTAATGCCGACAGAAATATTGAAATTGTTAAGCTGTTTCTGGTCGGCCTTGCACATGATGAAATTCATGATGTCAGGATGATCCACCCGCAGGATGCCCATGTTTGCGCCGCGCCTGGTGCCGCCCTGTTTGATGGTTTCGGTGGCGACATCGAAAACCCGCATGAAGGAGAGGGGGCCGCTGGAGATGCCGGTGGTTGACATGACAACATCATTGGCCGGTCTGAGGCGTGAAAAGGAGAAGCCGGTGCCGCCGCCTGATTTGTGAATGAGAGCGGTGAATTTGACAGCGTCGAAAATCTCCTCCATCGAGTCACCGACAGGGAGCACAAAGCAGGCGGAGAGTTGTCCGAGTTCACGCCCGGCATTCATGAGGGTAGGAGAGTTCGGCAGGAATTCCATGTTTGCCATGATCGAGTAGAAGCTGTCGGCCAGCTTTTTTATGTCGGCTTTCTTGTCAAATACCGTGTCAGCTGCGGCAATAGCGTCAGCTACGCGCCGGAAAAGGTCTGTCGGCGTCTCGATCGGGGTGCCGTTAAAATCTCTTTTAAGATAACGTTTTTCAAGCACTGTCACGGCATTAGCTGAGAGGGTCGGCTTGAAGTTTCCGGCTGTTTTGCTTGGCATAACCTTGACTCCTTTATTATTTGTCGCTTAGAATAAATCTACATTTTGTGGGGATTGGCAAAATTAACCACAAGATGTATGGGGTGTCAAGGGGTTTTAAATTAAAAACGTAAGCTGGTAATTCTACGGCGAATCAGTTTGACCCCGTGGTGAAGAGTGAAAATATGTTCGCGAATGAGGATAATTCTGTCTGCTTGTTGATTTACAACGCAGCTGAATTATGTTAAGCGTTAATAAATGGCTCAAGAGGGAATACGGATGAAAGCTGAATGCCCGGTCTGCGGTAACGACTCGCTGCAAAAACAGATAGATTCGCTGCGTGATATTATCGAGGTTGCCAAGACGGTTGTCTCAACGCTGGATCTTGACACGCTCCTCCAGGCGATCATGGTCAGTGCCATGCACTATGCCGAGACACCTGCCGGGAGTGTCGCTCTCTATGACAGTGCGAATAAGGAGCTTACCCTTCATGCCCATTTCGGACTTTCGGCCGAGTTCATTAAAGTGGAGCGGTGGAATTTATCTCCAGGCGGATTGACAGAGCAGATTCTGAATTCCGGCGAAATTTTCATCATCAGCAATACTGAAGACACACCCTTTTTCCATAATCCGGTCGCTGTTCATGAAGGGATCAAGTCGCTGATCTGCGTTCCGCTTCTATTCCATAACGACATTGTCGGTATTCTTTACCTTGACGATTTTGTCCCCCGTGATTTTGATCGCGGCAAGCTGGAATTACTGTCGATTCTGGCTTCCTTTGCCGCTCTTGCCATTTACAATGCCAGGCTGCACAACAAAACCAAGCTGATGGCAATAACCGATTTCCTTACCGGTCTTTACAATCACCGCTATTTCCAGCAGATTTTCAACCAGGAACTTGGAAGGGCGAGCCGTTACCAGAAGGTGATGTCACTCGTCATTCTCGATATTGATGATTTCAAGAGTTTCAACGACAGGTTCGGCCATGCTGTCGGTGACAAGGTTCTTATTGCGATTGGCGATATAATCAGTCAATCATTGCGGAAGATTGACTATGCCTTCAGATATGGCGGCGAGGAGTTTGTGCTAATCCTGCCGGAAACCGCACTCGAAAATGCGATTCTTACGGCGGAAAGACTGCGGGAACGAATCGCTGCCCAGGCTGCTCTCGCTGTGCCGGAATCCGATGGCAACAGTATTACTGTCAGTGCCGGCGTCGCCTGTTTTCCGGAAAACGGCACAAATCGCGAAGCCCTATTTACCCTTATGGATTCGTTTCTCTACAAGGCTAAATCCATGGGAAAGAATAAAGTCTGTCACTCTACTGCTCAGGAATCCTGAAAAGAGGGTGGCACTATTGGCATGTTCCGCAAAAAAAAGCTTCGCCCTAACAGTCGGCTTTCTGTTTTTTCTCCTGCCCCTGAAGTTGTATGCAGCCTGGTCGTTTACCCCTTCTTTTTTTTCTGAAGACCTTGGCAGGAAACCCGTTGTTGTCACTCCTGTGCCTGCAGCCGCTAACCGTGCCGCTATTCCAGCAAATGGCATAAAAACTGAAAAAATTGTGGCATCAGGTTTAAGGGCTGTTGCGCCATTTGCCCCGACTCGGACTCTCCGCTCGCAGCTGGTAACTGTTGACAGCGAATGGCAAGGAGCTGTTTATGTTGACGGCGGTATTACGATCGGATCGGCCGCCACTCTTACCATCAACCCCGGAACCGTGGTACGTTTTGCAAAAGGTGCGGGCCTTCATGTATTGGGAAGGATTGTCATCAGGGGGACTCATGAGAATCCTGTCCGCCTGACTTCCCTTTACCGGGAACCGCAGGATTCAGACTGGAGCGGTATATTCCTCTCGGGAACCGTAAAAAGGAATGTTCTTGAAAATGTTGTCATAGAGGGCGCGGAAATTGCGCTGTTTGCCCGGTTTTCTTCAGTTTCCATGGATTTTGTCGATATTGGCTCCTCCCGCGTCGGCTTGAAACTGCAAAGCTCGACCGCGACCATTGCCAACACGGTTATTGCTGTTCCCGTCACCGCCATATCGGCGGCAAAAAGCGAGATATTTATGGAAAAATGCTCAATTACCGGCGGACAGTCAGGCGTAATAGCCAACTCTTCGGCAGTTGAAGCCCGCGAGCTATCAATAAAGTCATGTCGTCTGACTGCGTTTTCCGCTAATGACTCACAGCTGAAGCTGGAAAAGATTTCTCTGTCCGCATCTCAGTCTGCATTGCATTTGACCAGGTGTGACGGTTCAGCAAGCGAATCGTCATTCAGTAATAACCTTGAAACCGGAGTTATCGTGACCGGTTCGAACCTCCGCTTTACCGGCAATACTCTAACCGGCAACAGGGTGGGGATGCAGCTTGATGATAATCTCCCTTCGCTCTGGGCTAATGCCATTACCGGTAACAGGAGTTATAATCTCATTTATCTTGGCGAAGAGTCCCTGTTTGTCGGCGGCAACAGCTTCGGTGGTAAAACGGTAGAAGAAAATGAAAATAAAATTTTCAGCAGACGTCCCGGGGCGGTGCAACTGACGCCGGTTTTTCCCGCAGAGCGGCTGACGAATGATACTTCCAACTCTTTCGGGGCTCCTTACTGATGTCAATATATCTTGATAACGCCGCTACTACATTCCCGAAACCCGAATCGGTCTATATGGCGATAGACAGCGCTGCCAGGGTGATCGGCGTAGCACCTAACCGGGGCGGATACCGCCAGGCGCTTGATGCTTCAAGAGTCATATTCGAGGCGCGCGAGTCACTTGCCGCTTTACTCGGAGTAGAAGACTCGGCACGCATGATTCTGACGCACAGTGCTACCGAGGCACTGAATCTTGCCGTAAAAGGTGTTTTAACTTCAGGTGACCATGTTGTTACTACCTCGATGGAGCACAATTCGCTTGCCAGACCGCTTTATGCCGCTGCCTCTGCCGGAGTTGAAGTAGACTGGATACCGGCAGACAGTGACGGCTACGTTACCGTTGATTCAATAATAACAGCCTTGAGAGCTGATACCCGCCTCGTTGCCCTGACCCACTGTTCCAATGTAACCGGTGCTGTCAACCCTGTAGCCGAGATCGGCGCCATCCTCAGGGAGCGCGGTATTCTTTTCCTCGTTGACGGTGCGCAGAGCGCCGGTTCACTGCCGGTTGACATAACCGCCATGAACATTGACCTTTTTGCTGCCCCCGGTCACAAGGGGTTGTACGGGCCGCAAGGCACCGGGCTGCTCTATGTTGCCCCCGGAGTGCAATTGCAACCCCTGCTTCACGGCGGTACCGGGGGGGGGTCTACAGAGCTTGAACTTCCTGCCGAGCTGCCGGAGCGCTATGAAAGCGGGACGATGAATACTCCGGCTGTTGCCGGCCTCAAAGCGGCGGTTGATTTCCTGCTTGAAAAGGGGCTCGCCGTCATTCATGCCGACGAGCAGTTACTTGTCAGACGGCTGATAGCAGGTCTTTCGGCTATTGACGGTATAACCGTATTTAACAGCGGACTTAAGCGGCCCCGAGGTTCGGTTGTCTCTTTTGTCGCTGCCGGAATTGATCCTTCCCGTATAGGTTTCCTGCTGGACAGCAGTTATGGTATAGCTGTAAGAGTTGGACTGCACTGTGCCCCGCTGGCGCACAGAACCATCGGCACATTCCCTGAAGGAACGGTAAGAGCGAGCCCGGGTATGTTCAACAGTGATGAGGATATTGACCTTTTTGTCGCTGCAGTGGCAGAGATTGTCCGGAAGAAGTGAAAGGGGCTGTATACCATGCGTAAGCTGTCAATAATGCTTCTTTTGTTAACTTTTCTGACTGCCACTGCCTGCTCGATTATGCCGGACAAGCCGGTATCAAGACAGGAGCTTTACAAAACCAATGTTTTCAGCGAGTTTACCATAAAAGACTCTCCGGAGAGTGTCCTGGCAACACTGAATCGTGACGGCGAGGTTGTGCTGGAAGGGAAAAGTCGTTTTGGTGATGAATATTTCATAAAGATTCTCGCAACAAATCACGGACTGCGGATACGTCTTTACGCCAAATAGCTGAAAGGAAATAAAATGAAAACTTTTGTTCTGGACACAAATGTGCTGCTGCACGACCCGCATGCTCTCTACAGGTTTGAAGAGAACACCATTGTTATTCCGATTACGGTTATCGAAGAGATAGACAAGTTCAAAAAGGATATGAACGAGACCGGCAGGAATGCCCGGCATGTATCGCGTCTGCTTGACAACCTGCGCAAAACCGGTTCGCTCTCCAAGGGGATCACTCTTGAATCAGGGGGTACCTTGCGGGTTGAAATCAATGAGGATCGCGGCCTCAGGATTCTGCCTCCCGAGCTGCGCAGTGAGCGGGCTGACAACCGGATACTTGCGGTGGCGATGGATATCAAGGAGAAATCCGGTTCCGGGCCTGTTATCCTTGTCTCCAAGGATACCAACCTGCGGATAAAGGCCGATGCTCTTGGCCTGGTTGCCGAGGATTATGAATCCGACAAGGTTGAGATCGAAGAGCTATATACCGGAATGGCCGAACTTAAGGTCAGTGCGGAGCTGGTTGACCGCTTTCATGGTCAGGGGTGGCTTGAACAGCAGAATTCACTTTTGCCGAACCAGTTTGTGACCCTGTTTGATGAAAACAATTTGAATCATACCGGCATCGGCCGCTATGATGCGGTGAAAGAGCGAATTCTCCCGCTGCGCAAAGGGGGTAAAGATGGCATCTGGAGCATTTCTCCAAGAAACCGGGAGCAGTCGTTTGCCATTGATGTGCTGCTTGACGACTCGGTAAAGCTGGTAACTCTTGTCGGGAAAGCCGGAACAGGCAAGACTCTTCTGGCGATCGCCGCCGGTCTGCACAAGGTTGCCGAAGAGAATGTCTACAACCGGCTGCTCGTTTCGCGTCCGGTTTTCCCGATGGGCAAGGATATCGGTTTTCTTCCCGGCGACATCGAGGAGAAGCTTGCCCCCTGGATGCAGCCGATATTTGACAATGTCGAGCTGCTGCTTTCCGGTCATGAAACCGAAAAGCGCCACAGCAAGGGGTATAAGGAGCTGGTGGCAATGGGGATAATGGAGATTGAACCGCTGACCTATATCAGGGGGCGCTCAATCCCCAACCAGTTCATGATTGTCGACGAAGCGCAGAACCTCACCCCGCACGAGATAAAGACCATCATTACCAGGGCGGGGGAGGGGACGAAGATCGTTCTTACCGGCGACCCTTACCAGATTGACAACCCCTACGTCGATGCTTCCAGCAACGGGCTGACCTATCTGGTCGAACGGCTTAAGGGGCTCAATATCTCGGGGCATGTGACGATGATGAAGGGGGAGAGGTCGGAGCTGGCCGAGTTGGCCGCGAATTTGTTGTAAGCCATGCTTTTCGCGCAGGAAGCGGTTTTCACTCGGTGATTCCTTGTGCGGCGTAGCTGGGCTACGCCGCCGCGGCTCCCCTCGCGAATTCCTGCTCCTGCATCGAAAATCCTGGCTTATTTATAATCATAAACGCAGCATTTTCTGCCTTGCCTGGGATTATGGAGCTGTATGCTGTTACTTTGTATCGAAACATCGTGTGATGAAACCGCTGCGGCGGTGGTAAAGGACGGTCGCACCGTCCTTTCCAGTATTGTCTCGTCGCAGATCGACATCCATGCCGAATATGGCGGCGTTGTCCCGGAAATCGCCTCGCGCAAGCATCTTGAAGCAATTCTTCCCGTGGTGGAGCAGGCGCTTTCTGCCGCCGGCGTGACCATCGCTGCTATTGAAGGTGTGGTTGTTACCCGCGGACCGGGACTTGTCGGTGCGCTGCTGGTCGGTATCGGCGCTGCCAAGGGGATAGCGCTCGGCCGGGGTCTGCCTCTTGCCATGGTGAATCACATCGAGGCGCATCTTCTCGCCATCCTCCTCGAAGAAGAGGTCGCGTTCCCGTTTGTAGCGCTGGCAGTTTCCGGGGGGCATACGCATCTTTACGAGGTAACGGGTATCGGCAGATACCGGATACTTGGCCAGACTATCGATGATGCTGCCGGCGAGGCATTCGACAAGGTTGCCAAGCTTGTCGGCATACCGTATCCGGGAGGCGCGGCAATTGACCGTCTGGCAAAAGATGGCAATCCGGTGGCAATCAGTTTTCCCAGACCTTTGCTCCATGACGGTTCACTCAACTTCAGCTTCAGCGGGCTGAAAACGTCGGTCATGAATCATGTTCGTCGTCACCCTTATGCCGCAACCCGGGCGCAACTTCCCGATCTCTGCGCCTCATTCCAGGCCGCTGTCTGCCAGTTGCTGGTTGAAAAATCCGCCACTGCCATTGTGCGTACCGGCTGCAGCAGGCTCGTGGTTGCCGGAGGGGTCGCCTGCAATAGCGGTTTACGCAGCGCCATGCAGAAATTATCAGCAGCGTCCGGGTGCAAGGTCTTTTTCCCGTCGCCGGCTCTTTGCGCCGATAATGCGGCGATGCTCGGTGTCCCGGGAGATTACTACCTGTTACGGGGAATCTGTGCAAATGACACCGATGCCCTTCCTAACTGGCCTTTGGACCAGATCACCGCTGAACTTGCCGGGAGACTTTCATGAAGAGTATGCGCCCTGTGAAAATGCTCGGGCAGAATTTCCTTGTCGATACGGATGTTGTGCGCCGGATTATCGAGACGGTCGCACCGCAAGGTGGCGATTGCATCCTGGAAATCGGTCCGGGGCAGGGGGCAATGACCCGCGAGCTGGTAGCAAGCGGCGCCAATCTCCTTGCAATAGAGCTGGACAGGCGTTATGCGCCGCTGCTGGCGAAAGAGTTTGCCGCTAATGACAGGGTGCGGATAGTTGAGGCTGACATCCTGAAGACGGATTTGCCGCCGCTGCTGATAACAGCGGAAAATTCCCGCTGGAAGGTTGCGGCGAATCTGCCGTACAACATCTCGTCGCAGGTGCTGCTGAAATTTCTGGAGACGCCGGCACTCTTTTCTGATCTGGTGCTGATGCTGCAGAAAGAGGTCGGTGATCGTCTGATTGCCCCGCCGGCATGCAAAGAGTACGGCATTCTGACCCTCTTCTGTTCGCTCCATTTTGACATTACGAGGAAGTTCATTGTCAAGCCGGGCTCATTTTTCCCGGTACCAAAGGTTGACTCGGTTGTCCTCCATTTCCACGGGTTGCCGGCGCCGCGGGTCGATGTGGGCGATGAACAGCTGTTCAGACGTATTGTCAAGGCAGCCTTTGCGCAGCGGCGCAAGACTCTCTGGAATTGTCTGAAGGCGGCGGGTTTTGTCGCGGATGACCTGCTGGCCGGAATCCTTGCCAACTGTAACATTGCGCCGCAACGCCGCGGTGAGACACTGTCTCTCGCTGAATTTGCCTGTCTGACTCAGGCGGTGCTGGCAGCGGGCGGTAGCGCCGGAAAATAGTGGCACCGCACGCCTTGGCTGTGCTATATAATCTATTTGATTTTAACTTGAAAATGGAGTGGTTTGATGAAAATTTCGGTAATCGGCAGCGGTTATGTAGGGCTTGTGGCCGGAGCCTGTTTTGCGGAGAGCGGCAACAGCGTTATCTGTGTCGACATCGATGCAGCAAAGATAGAAGGTCTCAAACAGGGGATCATCCCTATTTACGAGCCCGGACTGAAAGAGACGGTGCTGCGCAACTCCGCCGAAGGGCGGCTCTCTTTTACCACTGACATCGAGGCCACGGTAAAGTCTTCCCTGATCAACTTCATTGCCGTCGGCACCCCGCCGGGCGACGACGGTTCTGCTGATCTCAAATATGTTCTTGGCGTTGCCAGGACAATCGGCAGGCATATGCAGGGGTACAAGATTATCGTCGACAAATCCACCGTACCTGTCGGCACCGCTGACAAGGTTCGGGCTGCCATCCAGGAAGAGCTCGACGCCAGGGGCGTTACTCATGAATTCGATGTCGTGTCAAATCCGGAGTTCCTCAAAGAGGGGGCGGCGATTGACGACTTCATGAAGCCTGACAGGGTGGTTATCGGCACCGACAATGTCAGGACTGCCGAGATAATGAAAGAGCTGTACGAACCTTTCATGCGCAAGAACAACCGGCTGATCGTCATGGATATCCGCAGCGCCGAAATGACCAAATATGCGGCCAACGCCATGCTCGCCACCCGCATCTCTTTCATGAACCAGATTGCCAACCTTTGCGAACGAATGGGTGCCGATGTGGCAGCAGTCCGCGACGGCATCGGCTCAGACTCACGTATCGGCTACGACTTTCTTTTCCCCGGGCCGGGCTACGGCGGTTCCTGCTTTCCCAAGGACGTCAAGGCGCTCATCAAAACCGCCGAAGAGTGCGACTACGACTTTCTCCTGCTAAAGTCGGTCGAGGCGGTCAATGAACTGCAGAAAGAGGTTCTCTCGGCCAAGGTGCTCAGACATATCGGTGATGCCCGGAACGCAAAACCGCTGCAGGGGAAGACAATCGCCTGCTGGGGGCTCTCTTTCAAGCCCCGGACCGATGACATGCGCGAAGCGCCGTCACTTACCATCATCGAAAACCTGCTTGCTGCCGGGGCAACTGTCAGGGCGCACGACCCGGAAGCACTCAAGGAGGCCGGGAAGTTCTTCGGCGAGCGGATCAGCTACAGTCACAACCAGTATGAGATCCTCAGCGGCGCTGATGCGCTGGTCATCATTACCGACTGGAACGAATACCGGACCCCGGATTTTGACCGGATGCTCGCCGAACTCAAGGCAGCGGTAATTGTTGACGGCAGAAATCTCTACAAGCCTGCGAGAATGAAAGCCGCCGGCTTTACCTATCTCCCGCTGGGAAGATGCGGCAACGGTATCAGCGGTTCAGCGGGAGATAAATAAATGCGCATTCTCGTTACCGGTGGCGCCGGTTTTATCGGTTCACATCTTTGCGAAAGGCTGCTGCTTGATGGTCATGATGTAGTATGTCTCGACAATTTTTTCACCGGCAGCAAAAAGAACATTCTTCATCTGCTGGACAGTCACAGCTTTGAACTTGTCAGGCATGACATCACCGAACCGATCCTGCTTGAAGTAGACAGGATTTTCAACCTCGCCTGTCCCGCATCACCGGTTCACTACCAGTACAACCCGGTAAAGACCGTCAAGACCAGCGTCATGGGAACCATCAACATGCTTGGGCTTGCCAAACGGGTAAAGGCAAGAATACTGCAGGCATCCACCTCTGAAGTTTATGGTGACCCCAACGTGCATCCCCAGACCGAGGCTTACTGGGGGAATGTCAATCCGATCGGCATCAGAAGCTGTTACGACGAAGGGAAAAGGGTGGCCGAGACCCTGATGATGGACTACCACCGGCAAAACGGCGTCGATATCCGCATAATCCGCATCTTCAACACCTACGGGCCGAGAATGGCGGAACATGACGGCAGGGTGGTGTCGAATTTTATTACCCAGGCGCTGCGCGGAGAGGATATCACGGTATATGGTGACGGCAGTCAGACCCGCTCCTTCTGTTATGCCAGTGACCTTGTCGAAGGGATAATCAGGATGATGAACTGCGACGGTTTTATCGGTCCGGTCAACCTTGGCAATCCTGCGGAGACGTCAATTCTCGAGTTTGCCGAAAGGATCATAACTCTTACCAACAGCAGTTCGAAGGTCGTTTTCAAGCCACTTCCGGCTGACGATCCGAAGCAGCGGCAGCCGGATATTACTCTTGCCGGAGAAAAACTCGGCTGGAAACCGGTTGTACCTGTTGAAGAAGGGCTGAAGAAGACGATTGAATATTTTGCAGCATTGATGGGGTGACAGGTGGTCGGCGGCATGCAAAGAAAGATGTATGTCATACCTCTATTGATAATCACACTGATCCTTTACTTTACGGTATTCGGCGAGAGGGGACTGTTGCGCATTTATCATCTCAACAAGGAGAGGCACGAGGTGACGCTCCGGCTCGATATCCTGAAGACCGAGAATTTGAAGCTTGTCAGAGAAGTTGATGCCCTTAAAAATGACCGCCGCTATCTGGAGAGCATTGCCCGTCGCGACTTCGGCATGGTGCGCAAAAATGAAGTCATTTATCAGTTCCCGCAGCAAAAGCCCTCAGGAAATAGAGGAGAGTAGGATAGAGCCAGATCAGGGCTATTCTTCTGCAAGCTCCCAAAACTGTCATTCCCGAAGCGATTCTGATCGGGGATCCAGTTTGTAATGAGCTGAAATCATGGATCCCCGATAAAAGCATTCGGGGATGACAAGCTTGATAGCGGAAGATCAGCCCTCTTCTGCTGAGAAAGACAGGAAGGAACAGGAAAAGTGACGTTAAGAGAGAAAATGCGCGAGTTTCTGAAAACAGCGCTTGAAGAGTGTCATGCCTCGGGGGCTCTGGTCTCCGGAAGTTTTCCGCAGCTGGTTATCGAGACCCCGGCCGACCCTCTCCATGGCGATTTTGCCACCAATGTTGCCATGCAACTGGCAAAGGCAGAGCGTAAAGCGCCTCGTGCCGTGGCTGAAATCATTGTCGCGCAGTTGATGAGCGTTTCTGAAATATTCGCCAAGGTCGAGATTGCCGGACCGGGATTCATCAATTTCCATCTGCAGCCTTCGTTCTGGCAGCAGCAGCTTCCTTTGCTGCTGGCTGCCGGCTCTGCCTACGGCTGTTCAACAGCCGGCGCCGGCAGGAAGGTGCAGGTCGAATTTGTCAGTGCCAATCCGACCGGACCTTTACATATCGGCCACGGCAGGGGCGCGGCAATAGGGGATACCCTCTGCCGGCTGCTGTCAGCTACCGGCTGGGATGTCAGCCGCGAGTTCTACTATAATGACGCCGGGCAGCAGATTGCCAACCTTGCGCTGTCAGTGCAGGCCCGCTGCCTTGGAATCGAGCCCGGGGCTTCTTCATGGCCGGCAGATGGTTATCAGGGCGATTACATCATCGAACTGGCCAGGGCATATCTTGCCGGAGAGTCAGTGGCAACGGGAGAGTCGAAAGTGACTGCCGCTGCCGACCCGGCCGACCTCGAGTCGATCCGTCTTTTTGCCGTTGCCTCTTTGCGCAGAGAGCAGGATCAGGATCTGCAGGCATTTGATGTCAGGTTTGACAATTACTTCCTCGAATCGTCGCTCTACAGCGACGGTCTGGTCGAACATGCGGTCAAACGGATGGTCGCTAACGGCCATGCCTATGAGCAGGATGGCGCCCTCTGGCTGCAAACCACGGCTTTCGGCGATGACAAGGATCGGGTGATGCGCAAAACCGACAGCAGCTACACCTACTTTGTCCCGGATGTCGCCTATCATCTTTGCAAGTGGGAGCGCGGCTTTGTCCGGGTTATCAATGAGCAGGGGGCTGATCACCACAGCACCATTACCAGGGTCAGAGCCGGCCTGCAGGCGCTTGATGCGGGGATCCCCGCGGGGTGGCCGGAGTATCTGCTGCACCAGATGGTTACGGTGATGCGCAACAACGAAGAGGTGAAGATATCGAAGCGGGCAGGGAGTTACGTAACGCTCCGCGAGCTGATTGACGAGGTAGGGCGGGATGCGACCAGATATTTCTTTCTGATGCGCAAGCCTGATTCGCAGCTGGTTTTTGACATCGATCTGGCAAAACAGCAGTCAACGGACAATCCGGTTTACTACGTGCAGTATGCCCATGCCAGAATCTGCCGGATTTTCGAGTCAGCCGCAGAGTCCGGCCTGCAACCGGATACCGGCGCGATGGCGACGGCACTCCTTGTTACAGTTGAAGAGCTCGATATCATCAAAAAACTGGCAGCATTCCCCGATATAGTCGAGGCTGCTGCTGCCAATTTCGAGCCGCACCGGATTACCTCCTATCTGCACGAGCTGGCAGGTCTGTTGCACGGTTTCTACAGCAGGCACAGGGTTCTGGGTGAAGACGCCGCGTTGACCTCGGCCAGACTCTATCTCCTGGCAGCAGTAAGGCAGATTCTCCGCAACGGACTGGCAATTCTTGGGGTGTCTGCCCCGGAGAAGATGTAACCCTATGGTAAGAGACTACAGTGAACGTCGGCAAATGCGTACAAACGTTTCTCCCAGACGCCCGTCGGTCTGGCCATATGTCCTTCTCATTCTGACGCTGCTGCTGCTTGCTTTTCTCTCCGGGGTAGCAACCGGCTGGTACCTCTCCCGACCCGGAGGCAGATTTTATAAGGCACCACCAACTGCGCCTGCGCCTGCACCAGAGCACAAAGGCGCTGCTCTCCCCCCGCAGGGTGAACCGATCGGGCCGGCAACCTCCCCGAACTCTGCGCCGCTGCCACCGCAGTCCGTCAGGAATCCGGTTCCCGGACAGCCTTCTTACGAAAGAGGGACCGGCGCGCCGCCGCTGACTTTCTACAATACCCTGCAAAAAGGGAACAAGGGTCTGATCGGTACCGGGATCAATCGCCCCAAAGAGGGACAGCAGTCTGCGCCGTTGAAACCTGCTGTCCCACAAACTACCGCCCCGCAATCTACTGAACGGTGACCATGGAAAACTTTTTTCTGAAACTCTCCATAATGCTGGTTCCGGGTCTGATGGCGATCACCTGCCATGAAGTCTCGCACGGATTTATCGCCTGGTTGCGCGGCGACAATACCGCCAGGAATGAAGGGCGTCTGACCCTTAACCCGCTCAAACATCTCGATATCTTCGGCACACTGATGATTATTGTTATCGGCATCGGCTGGGCAAAGCCGGTGCCGGTGAATTTCAACAACCTCAAAAATCCGAGACGGGACATGATCTGGGTAGCTGCCGCCGGCCCGGTTACCAATATGCTGCTTGCCGCCTTGTCCGCCTTTCTCCTGCGCGCTATTGTAGCGCTCTCTGCCCCGGCAGCCGACAGCTCCTGGTTGCAGCTGTTTATCGACCCGATAGTGCTGATGCTCGCCTTTTCCGTCTACATCAATCTGCTGCTGGCCATTTTCAACCTGATTCCGCTGCCGCCGCTTGACGGCGGGCGCGTTCTGGTCGGACTGCTGCCGTATCGCCAGGCTGCCGCGCTCTCCAGGATTGAGCCTTACGGTATGATCATCATCATAGTCCTGGTATTTTTTACCGATGTTTTCAGATACCTGCTCTATCCGTTCCTGACCCTGGGGATAAATCTTCTCGCAGGTTCAGAAAGCAGGATGGTCTTTTCTGTAACACAATATCTGATGCGATAAGGAGCAAGCTGTATGAGTACAAGACGTATCGTCAGCGGCATGAGACCCACCGGCAAGCTTCATCTCGGGCATTTTCACGGAGTGCTTGCCAACTGGCTTGAGCTGCAGAAAAATTATGACTGTTTCTTCTTCGCCGCCGACTGGCACTCCCTGACCACCGAGTATGCGGATACTTCCGGGATCCGCGAGAGTATCGGCGACATGGTGCTCGACTGGCTGGCTTTCGGCATCGATCCCGAGAAGAGCACCGTCTTCTGCCAGAGTGCAGTACATCAGCATGCCGAACTTAATCTCATCCTCTCCATGATCACTCCCGTATCCTGGCTGGAGCGCAATCCGACCTACAAGGAGATGCAGGAAAATCTGGCAGCCAAGGATCTCTCAACCTTCGGTTTTCTCGGCTACCCGGTGCTGATGGCGGCCGATATCATCCTCTATCGGGCCACCAGGGTTCCGGTCGGCCATGACCAGCTCCCTCATCTGGAGATTACCCGCGAAATTACCCGCCGTTTCAACTACCTTTACGGCGCGGTCTTTCCCGAGCCTGAGGCGCTTTTAACCGAAACCCCCAAGGTTCTCGGCCTGGATGGCAGGAAGATGAGCAAGTCATACGGTAATGCCATCTTCCTCTCCGAGAGTGCAG
The DNA here is from genome assembly GCA_038206285.1 of Geobacterales bacterium. Lineage (GTDB taxonomy): Bacteria > Desulfobacterota > Desulfuromonadia > Geobacterales > DSM-12255 > VEOV01. Next base: position 42,519 of record JBBRBA010000006.1, on the reverse strand, counting down.
AGGAAACCAGGAAAAAAGTGATGTCAATGGTGACCGATGCCAAACGGGTGCGGCGCACTGATCCCGGTGAACCGGATGACTGTGTTGCCTGGTCCCTGAATCATCAATACCTGCCAGCCGCGCAGCAGGAAGAGATCTGCGCCGCCTGCCGGACAGCGGCAATCGGCTGTGTGGATTGCAAGAAAATCCAGGCGCAGGCGCTGGTTGAGTCACTGGCGCCTTTCCGCAGCCGGCGCGAAGAGTTGACTTCCTCGCCGTCAATGGTCGCTGCAATCCTTGATGCCGGAGCTGCCAAAGCTGCTCATCATGCCGCAGAGACCATGCTTGCTGTCAGGGAAGCGCTGAAAGTCTGAAGCCGATGCCAGAATCAACACAGAGTCAGCTCTTTGATGAAAAGGACAATATTGCCTACCAGGTAAGGATAGAGGCATTTGAAGGACCGCTGGCCCTGCTGTTGCACCTCATCAAAAAGAACGAAGTTGATATCTATAATATTCCCATGGCGGCGATCTCCCGCCAGTACCTTGACTATCTCGATGTAATGCAGGAGCTGAACCTGGATGTGGCCGGCGAGTTTCTGGTGATGGCGTCAACCCTGATCCAGATAAAGTCACAGATGCTGCTGCCGCAGATCACCGATCCCGCTCTGGATGACGACAGAATCGAAGACCCGCGCGCCGAGCTTGTCAGAAGGCTGCTTGATTACGAACGCTATCGTGATGCTTCGATACTGCTCGCTGCCAGAGACGTCCTGGAAAGAGATGTTTTTGCCCGTAACTTTGTCTCTGCCGAATTCGATGCTTTTCCTGCTGAAGAGACGCTCCCTGAAATCGAGATTTTTGAGCTGGTCGACGCTTTCCGGCGGATTCTTGCCAAGGCTCCCAGGGAGAGTTTTCATGAGGTCGGTTCTGAAAATATCAGTATTGCCGACAGAATCAGCGATATCCTCGAATTTCTGCAGGGGAAGGAAGCCGTCGAGTTCGAAGAGCTCTTTGCCGGCAGCAACACCAGAGAGTACATTGTCGCTTCTTTGCTTGCTGTCCTTGAACTCTGCCGCCTGAGGATGATTAGAATCCTGCAATTTGAAACCTATGGCAGAATCCTGGTTAAAAATGCCGTAATCCAGTCAGCCGACACTGTTATGGAGTGATTGCTTGAACGCCGCCGCTATCAAGAAAATAGTCGAAAGTATTCTCTTCGTTGTTGATACGCCGCTCTCTTTAGACCGTATCTGCACTATTCTGGAGGAGTTTGGCCGTGACGACATCCGCATGGCAATCGACGCCATTACCAATGACTGCAACTGCCAGGAGCGCGGCATAGAGCTGGTTCAGGTCGCCGGAGGGTACCAGTTCCGCAGCCGTCCAGAATTTGCCGACTATATCCGCCGCCTGAAGAAGGCAAAGCCTGCCCGCTTCACCCCGTCAGCGCTGGAGACCCTAGCCATCATCGCTTACCGTCAGCCCCTTACCAGAGCGGAAATCGAGTATTTGCGGGGGGTCGATTCCGGCGGTATTCTCAAAAGCCTGCTCGACAAGAAGCTTATCAGAATTATCGGCAAGAAGGATATCCCCGGTAAACCGCTTATCTACGGCACCACCCGGGAGTTCATGGAGACTTTCAACCTCAAGGATCTGGCAAGTCTGCCGACCCTGCGGGAGATTGAAGAGCTGGCAGAAAGCGACAGCGATGATGAGCAGGCGCCGCTGCCGCTGCTGGAAGCGGAGTAGATATATAAAAAACTAAAAAGCAGTTGTTTAGCGCAGAGACGCAGAGTCACAATAAGATAAGTGCGTTAGCTGTTTTACCTGCTTGGTTAGTTAATAAAGCTGCATAGGGTTTTGATTTTCGTTGCGTCTCTGCGCCCTTGCGTTCCAGACGCTTTTTCTTGATAGAAATCAGTGTATTATCTCGCCTGGTACCATCATCTCTGTTTTTATCTGATTACCATGCTAGAATTGAGCCTATGGAAGTCATAACTACCCATTTAAATGCCGATTTTGACTGCCTTGGCGCCATGGTTGCCGCAAAAAGGCTCTACCCTGATGCGCTGCTGGTCTTTTCCGGTTCCCAGGAAAAGGGTGTGCGCGAGTTTTTGCTGCGGCACCGTGAGTTTTCCGCCGGCTTTACCCGTCTCAAGGATATTGACCTCGCTTTAATCAGCCGCCTGATAATCGTCGACTGCCAGCACGCCTCCCGGATCGCCTCTATTGCCGCGATACTGGCGAAACCCGGTCTGGAGGTCCACATCTACGATCACCATCCTGATGTTGCCGACCATATAATCTCGACCGGCGGTGTCATCCATGCCTGCGGCTCGACCACCGCCCTTATGGCGCCGCTGCTGCAGGCCAAAGGGGTAACCCCTTCTTCGCTGGAAGCAACGCTGATGCTGCTCGGAATCTATGAGGATACCGGCAATCTTACCTTTCCCGGAACGACTGCCGCGGATTTTCAGGCTGCCGCCTGGCTTTTTGAGCAGGGGGGACAGCTCTCTGCCATCTCCGAATTCCTTACCCGGGAGCTCAATGCCGGCCAGGTCTCACTTCTTAACGACCTGCTCCATTCGCTGAAAAAGATGACTGCCGGTGGCCTTGATATTTGTGTCGCCAGCGCAACTATCGATTACTATCTCAGTGATGTGGCCGCGCTTGCCCAGATGATCTGTGACATTGAGGGCCTTGATACCATTTTCATGGTGGTCGGAATGGGGAGTCGCGTCTACATTATCGGCAGAAGCCGCACTGTTGACCTGAATGTCGGCGAGATTCTCAGGGGATTCGGCGGCGGCGGCCATGCTGCAGCCGGTTCCGCCACGGTAAAGGATCTTACCGTCATCCAGGTGCTTGCCCAGCTCGAGGAACGTCTGCTCTCCAGAATCAGCCCGGAGCGGGCAGTCGCCGCGATAATGTCGGCGCCGGTGAAGTCGATTTCTGCAGACAGTTCAATTGCCGCTGCCCGTGACCAGCTTACCCGTTACAACGTCAACGCCATGCCGGTGATGTCCGGTGAGACGATGATCGGGGTAATCTCCCGGCGGATTGTGGAACGGGCCCTCTATTACGATCTTGGTGCGTCGCCTGTCACCGATTACATGCATACCGAGTTCATCAGGGTAGCGCCTGATACGCCGATTCTCAAGGTCAAGGAGTATCTGACCGGGGAGAATCAGCGTTTCGTACCGGTTTTTTCAGGCGACAGCGTTGTCGGGGTTGTTACCCGCACCGATCTGCTCCGTTATATCAGTTCTGTTGAAAAGCGGTTTGACGCCAACGGCAAGAGCCACGATAGCGGCCGCGATCTCCTGAACAGGATGAAAAACAACCTTGCGCCAAAAATCCTCAGGATGCTGCGCGATTTCGGCAGAACCGGCGATGAGCTCAACCTCAAGCTGTATGCTGTCGGCGGTTTTGTCCGAGACCTGCTGCTCGGTGTTGCCAACCTTGACATCGATCTGACGGTAGAGGGCGACGGTATTCTCTTTGCAGAAACATTTGCCGCGGCTTTTGGTTGCCGGGTGAAGAGCCATCACAAGTTCGGTACGGCAACAATTGTTTTTCCCGACGGGACAAAGATCGATGTGGCCAGCACCAGGCATGAGTATTACGATTCTCCCGGGGTTCTGCCGACGGTGGAGAGATCTTCCCTCAAAATGGATCTCTACCGCCGCGATTTTACCATCAATACCTTTGCCATTGCGCTTGCCGCTGGGGAGTTCGGCCGGTTGATCGATTTTTTCGCAGCAAGGCGCGATCTTCAGGCAAAAAGCATCCGCGTGCTGCACAACCTCTCATTTGTCGAAGACCCGACCAGGGTTTTCAGGGGGATACGTTTTGAGCAGCGCCTCGGTTTCAGGATGGCGACGCATACCGAGAATCTGATCAAGAACAGCATCAAGATGAATTTTCTGGAGAAGCTCGGCGGCAGACGACTCTTTGCCGAACTGGTTCATATCTTTGAGGAGCGTGAACCGCAGCACGCTGTCGAGCGTATGGCGGCGCTCGGACTGCTCAAATATATTCACCGTGAACTAAAGGTCACCCCCGAGACACTGCACCTTTTCAGGGAGTCAACGCAGATTGCTGCCTGGTATGAGCTCCTCTACCTCAATCAGCCTTTTGAAAAGTGGACGCTCTATTTTCTTGCCCTTTGCACTGCTCTTGACGCGACCGGGTTTGTCGAGACCTGTAACAGACTGGAAACCGGCGCAAGATTCATCGAGAAATATGCCGTCTGCAGAAGCGTCGGGGAAAGGGCGCTCGAGCGGATTAACAGAAGCGTCAGCGGCAGGGATCGTTCCCTGTTGCCAAGCGAAGTCTGTGCAATGCTGCGCGCGCTGCCGGTCGAAATTCTTCTCCATCTGATGGCGCGTACCGACGAGAACTCCAGACGGCAGTTCTCCATCTACTTTACGAACCTCTCAAAGGTCGAGATACAGATTGATGGCAACGACCTGGCGGCGTTCGGCCTGAAACCCTCGCCGCTTTACCGGGAAATACTCGACAAAGTGCGTGATGCCAGGCTGGATGGCAAGGTGGCAGGCAGAGAGGATGAACTGCAGCTGGCGCAGAATCTTATCAAGAGTGAAGGGTGAAGAGTGAACGGTGAAATTCGAAAGATAAACTATGGAGTGTAAGCATTGAATGGCGATTATTAAAAAGGGGGTGCTGTTATCAGCTCCCCCCTTTTTATTCATATGCCCGACTGACTTCTATAGCAGGTACTCGATCTTTTCCCGCTCCTGCACCAGATAAAACTCCAGTGTCTTGCGCAGGGCCTCTTCGACAGAGGTCTTCGGCTCCCAGCCTAGTTTTTCCCTGGCATTTTTGACCGACGGCACGCGGGTCAGCATATCCTGATACCCCTTGCCGTAGAAATCACCCGAGGTGACCTCCAGAAGCTGGCAGCTGTCAGCTTTCGCTTTGTAATCGGGATATTCCCGTACCAGCTCCAGCAGCTTCTCGGCCAGCTCTCTTACCGAAAGATCGTTTGCAGGGTTGCCGATATTGAAGATGCCGCTTGCTGCACAGTCGTTTTCGTTGGCAATGATCTTCATCAGACAGTCTATGCCGTCTTCGATGTAGGTGAAGGAGCGGCGCTGTCCGCCGCCATCCACCAGCTGGATCGGCTCGCCGGCAACTATGTTGTAGAGAAACTGGGTAAGAACCCGGGAACTCCCCTCCTTGGCCGTGGAGATGGAGTCGAGCTTCGGTCCTATCCAGTTGAACGGCCGGAACAGGGTATAACGCAGACCTTCATGCTCGCCATAGGCGTAGATGACCCGGTCGAGCATCTGCTTGGCGCAGGAGTAAATCCAGCGCTCCTTGTTGATTGGCCCGAGCATCAGCGGTGAGGTCTCCTCGTCAAACTCGCGGTCGGGACTCATGCCGTAGACTTCCGAGGTTGAAGGGAAGACGACCCGTTTTTTATGCTTTGCACAGAGGCGGATAATCTTCAGATTCTCCTCGAAATCGAGCTCGAAAACCCGGAGCGGATCCCTGACATAGGTCACCGGAGTGGCGATGGCGACCAGCGGCAGCACCACATCACACTTCTTGATATGGTATTCGATCCACTCCTTGTTGATGGTGATATCCCCTTCGAGGAAATGAAAACGGGGGTCGTTGATCGATCGCTCCAGCTTGTCCGTGGCCATGTCAAGGCCGTAGACTTCCCAGTCGGTAGTGGTTAGGATGCGGTGGGTCAGGGCGTTGCCGATAAAACCGTTGACGCCCAGAATGAGTACCTTCATTGCTTTGTTCTCCTCTTTTTCGGCGCCGACAAATGGCCGTCGTAGAAAGCAGGTTCGAGGCCCGGGGGACGAGGATTTAAACTTGCCTCGAACCGCACACCTCGTTCCTCACCCCTTTTTCAGTCGCATTTCTCGAAGCCGGTTTGTTATTTATTCGAATCTTGCCGTTGTCACGGTTGATCTCTTTACAAAAGCGGCTGCTGTTAACTCTTCATCGTTAATCTGCAGCGACCTGATTTCCAGCAGACCCTCGCCGGTTCCCACCAGCAACGGCTCCAAAGAGACGATCTTCCCTGCTTCACCGCTCCCTTCCATTGGCCAGGCCTGCCATATAATCACCTTCTGCCCGTCGCAAAAGGTAAAGGCGCCTGGGTAGGGGTGAGTGACACCGCGGATGAGGTCGTATACCTGCCGGGCGCTTTTAGTCCAGTCGATTCTGCCGTCTTCGGGCTTGCGTCCGCCGAAGTAACTCCCCTCCTGCAGATTCATCGGCAGGCGTGGCGCAGTCCCGTTACAAAGCAGCGGCCAGGCGCGGGAGAGAACGGTGACCGCAGCTTCAGTCAGCTTGCCGAAAACATCGTGCGCGGTATCGGTAAAAAGGATCGGCACCTTTTCCTGCGCGACTATATCGCCGGCATCAGGCTTTTCCACCATGTAGTGGAGGGTTGCGCCGGTTTCGGTCTCGCCGTTGATGACCGCCCAGTTGACCGGCACCCTCCCCCGGTACTTCGGCAGATATGAGCCGTGAAGGTTGAGCGCCCCCCGGAGGGGAATCTCCAGAAGCTGCGGTCTGATCATGTTCCGGTAGTAGAACGAGAGCAGGAAATCCGGTGCGATCTCTTTGACCCTTTCTACGTTTTCAGGCAGATTAATGTCGCTGGTAATGTAGGGGATGCCGTGTCTGGCGGCAAGTTCCCTGACCGATGCGAACCATATCTGCTCAGTTGCCGAGTCTTCATGGGTGAAGATCAGCCTGATATCGGCCCCCTGGCGCAGCAGCTCTTCGAGGCAGCGGTAGCCGACATTGTGATAGGCGCAGGCGATGACAGTTGACATAAAAACCTTTTATTACGAGGATATACAGGATGTAAAAAGCGCTCGAATCTAAATACCAAAATTTATGTTTTTATCCTGACTATCCTGTCCATCCTTGTTAATTGAGCTTTTTCGTATTTTGACCGTGAATTCTTCGCACCACGTAACGCGGTCTTCGGCGCACTTCCTGATAGATCCTGCCCACGTATTCTCCAACTATGCCGATGCCGAAAATGGTGATGCCGATAAAGAAGAAGAGGATGGCAAACAGGGTGAAAACCCCCTCTACTTCAGCACCGACAATAAAACGGCGGACCAGGAGGAAGAGGGCGAACGCTATGGAAAAGAGTGATGTCAGTATTCCCATCAGGGCGAACAGCTGCAGCGGCACCACTGAAAAACCGGTCATCAGGTCGAAGTTGAGGCGGATCAGCTTGTATAAAGAGTATTTGCTCTCCCCTTCCACCCGCTCGGCGTGGGCAACTTCCACCTCTGCCGGTGATGAGGCAAATGTCTGCGCCAGGGCAGGGATAAAGGTCGAAGCTTCCTGGCAGCGGTTGATATTGTCCACAACATTGCGGTGGTAGGCGCGGAGCATGCAGCCATAGTCCGTCATTCTCATACCGGTCATCTTGCGGGTGGCAACATTTACCAGATGGGAGGCGGTCTTGCGGAAAAAGGTGTCCTGCCTGTTCTGGCGGATGCTGCCGACCACATCATGCCCTTTTTCGATCTCCGCCAGCAGTTTCGGGATCTCTTCCGGCGGGTTCTGCAGATCGGCATCAAGAGTAATGACGACCTCGCCGCTGCTGATCTCGAAAGCCGCCAGGATTGCCATATGCTGGCCGAAGTTACCGTTGAACTCAACCACCTTTATTTCGGGGTACCTGGCAGCAAGTTCCTTGAGTATTGCCAAAGACCGGTCGCGGCTGCCGTCGTCGGTGAAGATGATCTCGAACGGTCTCGCTGTCCCCTGCATGACCGGATAGAGCCGGGCCATGAGATTCTGCAGGTTCCCCTCTTCGTTGTAGACGGGGATGACGATGGAAATGTGCGGTTTCATCTTCTGTTCCTTGCGATGACATCCTTTACTGCCGCAACGACATCATTGGCATCGTCAGCTGTCATGGTCGGGAAGAGCGGCAGCGACAGAATCCGGTCAGAGGCGTAATCGGCATTGGGGAGCGAACCGGCAGGCTGGGGGAGATTCTCCCTGTACCAGGTATGATGATGTATCGCCTTGTAATGCAGTCCGCTGCCGATATTCAGCTGCTTCAGCTCGTCCATGAAGCCGTCGCGGTCTATGGTCAGTTTCTCAATCCTTACCAGCGGGGTGTAAAGGTGCCAGGCATGACGCTGCCCGTAAGGGGCAAAGGCCGGCAGCGACAGTTCGCCGACGCCGGCAAACTGCTGATTGTAGAACTCGGCAATCTCCCGGCGGCGGTCGATAAAGCCGTCCAGCTTCGGCAGCTGGTGAATGCCGATGGCCGCCTGAATATCCATCATGTTGTACTTGAAACCGGGCATCATGATGTCGTAGTTCGGGGTGCCGCTGGAGGCAAAGCGCTTCCATGCCTCGCGGCTCATGCCGTGGAATTTGAGGAGCGATACCTCCTCTGCCAGACTTTCGTCAGGCGTGCAGACCATCCCCCCTTCGCCGGTGGTCAGATTCTTGTTCGGATGGAAGGAGAAGATCGAGATCGTGTCAAGCGAACCGATCCGCGCCCCCTTGTATTCGGTGCCGGCCGCATGGGCGGCATCCTCGATGATTATCAGTCCGAACTCTTTGGCCAGCGCAAACAGGGGATCCATGTCGCAGGCCTGACCGGCAAAATGGACCGGGATGACGGCACGGGTTCTGGCGGTAATCTTTGCACGGATCTTTGTCACATCGATGTTCAGCGTTCCCGGTTCGATGTCTACCAGCACCGGCTTCGCTTTACAGAGGATGCAGATGCTGACTGTCGAGGCAAAAGTCATCGGCGTGGTGATTATCTCATCCCCCTCCTTGATCCCGAGCGCCAGCAGGGTGAGGTGGAGACCGGCAGTAGCCGAGCTGAGCGGCACGGCAAACTTTGCGCCGACGTAGTTTCTGAAGCCATCCTCGAAGCGCTTCACTTTGGGGCCGGTGGTGATCCAGCCGGATCTGAGCGAATCGACGACCTCGTTGATTTCGCTCTCTTCAATTGTCGGTCTGGAAAAGGGGAGAAAATCAGGGCGCACAGTGCCTCCATAAATGAAAATTACAACTCTTTATATCGCACAAACGAACGCGTCAGACAACATCATTTCACATTGATCTGTTTTGAAAAGCGTCAGCGGTTGGTGATCAGCGCCTTGTCTCTGTTCTGCATGAGCACGTTAACAGAACCTTGGTGATATTGTTTGAAGTATTCCAGGTTCTGAAGCTGAATGAGCAGGAAAACTTTTTTGTCTCCGCGCCAGAGGCCTTCAAACCTTTGCCAGTCGATAAACCATTCTGACTGATCACCCTGTTTACTGCCGAATTCAAGCTCGCCTTTGTCGCCAATCACAATGATGCGCCTTTTTGCATAGAACGGCAGTGTCTGGTCATAGCAGTACGAGGCAACGATGTCGTCAACAGCGGCAAGTTCCTTGACCTTGAGCGCCAGCGGCCTGGCAGTCTTCGATTCTGCCAGTTTCCGGTAGACAAGATGCGTGGCGACAATCTGCACAAGCATGGAGCCGAGCACCACAGCCAGGGCAACCTGCAGCCGCCGGCCGCTGTCAAGCTTCTCCCTGAAGGCGGCAGCAGTGATGAGCGCCAGCGGCGGCACAACCGGCAGAATGTAAGGAATGAGTTTGGAGTTTGACTTGGAGAAGAAGAGGAAGATGAATATCGCCCAGGTGGCAAGATAAGTCAGGGTCTCGCCGGCATCACCCTGCCGCTTTCTCCAGGCGTCCCGCAGTGCCGCCGGGACAAAGACCGCCCACGGCAGCATGATTCCGGCCAGCACCGGGATAAAGTACCAGAGCGGCTGGTATCTGCCATGAACCTTGGTGAGAAACCTTTCGAAATGCTCGTGAATGAAGAAGAAGCGGGCGAATTCGGGGTTTCTCATCGATACCAGAATAAACCAGGGCGCGGCGATGACCAGGAAGAGCCCCAGTCCGGTTACCAGGCGCATCTCTCTCAGCACAGACCATCTTTTTCGCAGCAGCATGAAGAGGAAGATGATGGCTCCCGGAAAGAGTATGCCGATCAGTCCCTTGGCAAGCACGGCAAAAGCAGCAGCAGCATAGGAGAGATAATAGTAGCGGCTTTTCTCACGCCCGTCACTTCTGACCGCGAGGATGAAGCTGCCGAGTGAAACCGTCAGAAAGAGCGTCAGCGGTATATCGGTAATGGTTATCCTTGTCTGCGAAGCAAATCCGAGACTGGAGCCGATTATCACGGCAGCATAGAGCCCTGTCCGCCTGTCGAAGAGTTTTCTCCCCATCCAGTAAGTAAAGAGAATGACAAGCAGCCCGCAGAGTGCGCACGGGAGGCGGGCGGCAAATTCGTTCTGGCCGAAAAGGGCGAATGACAGAGAATTCATCCAGTAAAGCAGCGGCGGCTTTTCGAAGTATTTGACGTAGTTCAAAAGCGGGGTGATGAAATCCCCCCGCTCGAGCATCTCGCGCGGGATCTCGCTGTAGCGCCCCTCATCCGGCTCCATTAAAGGATAGCGCCCGAGAAACTGGAAAATGAGGGTACCAAAGACAACTGCAAGAACTGCCAGGTCATGACTGGCCTGGTTGATACTGGCGGTGCAAAACTTCACTATGCGCTGCATGTTGCTCCTTGTCTTTTGTTTCAGGCTGATTCGTAACGCATCAGTCATATGGCATATATCGTCTGAAGTGCAAAATTCAGTGCATACGGTTCAGCCGGTGTTGGTAGATGTAATCGGCTCCCTGGTAATAGGCGAGCATGTCGCCCAGCAGCAGTTCGTCAATCGGTTGGGGCAGTAGCGCGCCGGAGCGGCGATCAGCCTTGTACTGGGCCGCATACCGGCGCGGGCCGAGCACCAGCAGACGATCTTCGGTCAGGTAGCCGAGTTTCTGATAGGTGGAGATGAAGGCCCTGGGCCTGTCACCACCAGACTGCAATACATCCCGCCCCATGAAGTCGGTCGCGTAACTCATGTTCAGCAGGCCCAGAACCGTGGGCGCCACATCGATCTGGCTCATCAGCTGCTCCACCCGGCCCGGCCTGATATGGTGCGGCGCATGCACCAGCAGCGGGATCTCGTAGCGTTTGACCGGAATGTCGGATTTGCCGGCGCTGCCGGCGCAGTGGTCGGCGACAAAGACGAAGACGGTATCCTTGAACCACGGCTCGCGACCGGCCTCGGCAATAAAGCGGCCGATGGCATAGTCGGCATATTTGACCCCGCCGTTGCGGCCGGTCCTGGCAGGGATGTCGATGCGCCCTGCCGGATAGGTGAAGGGGCGGTGGTTCGAGGTGGTCATCACCATGGAGAAAAAGGGTTGTCCAGTGGCATGGGAGGCGCTTGCCTCGCGGATCGTTTTGCGGAAGAGGTCTTCATCGCAGACCCCCCAGGTGTTGGCAAAAGTGACCTCGTCCTGGGCAAAGTTTGCCCGGTCGACGATTTTGAAGCCGTTGCCGGCAAAGAAGGCGTTCATATTGTCGAAGTAACCGTAGCCGGCGTAGATGAATTTGTTGTCATAGCCTTTGGACTTGAGTATTTCACCCCAGGAACGGAAGCCGCTGTTGTCCGGACGTTTGACGATAGAGGTGCCGGGAAGGGGCGGGAGCGAGAGGGCGAGAGCCTCCAGCCCGCGGATTGTCCGGGTGCCGGTGGCGTAGAGATTGGTGAAGAGCAGGGACTGAGCGGCCAGCCGGTCCAGATTGGGGGTAAGGTTTTGCCGGTTGCCGAAACTCCCCAGATATTCGGCGCTCAGGCTCTCCTCCACTACCACAATCAGGTTCAGACGTTTTTGCGGCCCGGCGGCGGTGATCTGCCTGGTAAAATGCCTGCTGTCGGCATCAACGAAATGATTATTCCGCTCGGCGACCAGGGTTCGCAGCCGCGTCAGCACCTGGTCTTCAGGAGCAGTGCGGTAGAAGCGGGCGAAACTGAGCTCGTTGTTGCGGAAAGCCGCCACCAGGTTGTAGATGCCGTTGCCGGCAAGTTCGTTGGCAAAGTTATTGGTCGAGATTGCAGACCGGGAGACGTTGATGAACGCCAGGACAGCCACGGCCGGGAGCAGCAGCAGGGCGCCTTTCCGGCGGTAAGCGCCACCAAAGGTGCGAAGCCCTGCCTGATCGAGCCGGTGGCGCAGCAGCCAGGCGCTAATGAGCGCAGCCGCAGCGATTCCGGAGAAGATTGACCGCAAGGGGTAGGATTCGCGGATGTTGCCGATCACTTCATGGGTGTAGATCAGGTAGTCAACTGCAATGAAGTTGAAGCGGGTGCCGAATTCGTCAAAGAAAAAATACTCGGCGCAGCCGTCGAAAAGCATTACCGCCATGAACAGGGTGAAGCCGAACCGCACCAGCCAGGGGTGCCACCTGTGGCGAGCGAAGCGACGCGGCACGATAAGCAGGTAGAATGCGAGCGGCAGCAGGGTATAGGCCAGGGTCGCCAGGTCAAACAGGAGCCCGGTGGCCGCTGCCTTGAGTAGGAGGGCGACGGTCAGCCCTGCCTCCTTTGGTGTCAGGATGTAGAGCATGATCCGGATCGCGCTTGAAACAGCCAGAAACGTGATTGCTACAAAAGGGATCAGCCCGGGACGGCGTGGCGACATAAGTTGGCTCCGATGGTCAGAGTTTTTACTCTGAAGCTACTTTACAAGAAGTTGTCTTGCGGGAACATGACAAACAGATGACATTTTTGTCATCTCTGCCGAGGGGGTGTCAACAGTTGGGAAAACGGAGCGTTACGGTGCTCCCCTGATCGAGTTCGCTGGTCAGGGTCACTGTCCCTCCATGGAGCTCCATGATGGAGCGGACGATGGCCAGGCCGAGGCCGCTCCCCTGATTATGCCGCTGGCGTGCCGCTGCGCTGCGGTAGAAGCGTTCAAACACCCGCGGGCATTCGTCGGCCCGGATGCCGATGCCGCTGTCTTGAATGGCAATGGTCAGGCTGCTGTCCGGTTGCGGCGCGATGGTGATGGTAAGGTGACCGCCGTTCGGCGTGTAATGCAGTGCATTGGAGATGAGGTTGCCAACCGCCCGCTGCAAGAGGTGTGGATCGGCTAACACGCTCCCCCCCCCCCGGATGGCAATTGCAATCTGCTGCTCTTCGGCCAGGGCGTGATAATACTCGGTCAGAACTTCGATTTCGGCATGGGCGTCGATGTTGTGGAGTTCGACCCCCCGCTCGGGCCGGGCGAGAAAAAGGATGTCGCTGATCATGCGTGACAGACGCTCATACTCCTCGATACTTGATTCGACGACCCGGCGGTATTCATCAGCCGATCGGGCACGGGAGAGAGCCACCTCCGCTTCTCCACGCAGGTTGTTGAGAGGTGTGCGCAGCTCGTGAGCCAGATTGGCGGAAAAGTCCTCCAGGCGGGAAAACGATTCCTCCAGGCGACCGAGCATGGCATCGAGAGCCACGGTCAACTGGTCGAGCTCTCTAGGCCAGGTAACGCTCCGTATCCGCTGGTGCAGGTCAGTGGCGGTAATCCGGGCAACGGTAGTCGTCATCTCCTGCAACGGCTGCAGCCCTTTGCGCGTGATGATGACCCCGAGCCCGCCGGCGAGACAGAGACCGACCAGCATGGCGAGGCCCATTTTCAGCCGGTACTTTGCCATCAGGTCAATTTCATCGGTTACATCCAGGGCCACCTGCACCAGCCGGTAGTGACGATCACCAAACCCTTCGGCCCAGGCAGCGTTCAGCAGGTAATGTTTCGCGTTCCCGACCTGATGCCTGATCCCTCTGCCGATCGGGTGGCCGCTGACTACCGGCGGCGGGAACAGTGCCGATGCCACGACGTTCATACCGGCTGATTCGAGAATGGTCCGGCCGACCGCATCCTGCACCCTTACCAGATAGCGGGTCTGCTTGCCGGAATGATCACTCAGGACATGATCCCTGAGAGCGTTGACCGTGTCGGGATGACGGCTGATGATCGAGCGCAGGCTGGAGATGCGTTCGCTGAGAAAATCGTTGTCCTCGAACTCCAGGTCGTCAACCAGGGTCAGCAGGAGAAAGCCGTTGGTGCAGATAAGAATGACGAGGGTGCTGACCAGGTAGAGGATTGTCAGCCGGGAGGTTATTGAGGCCGAAACACCGGTTTTAGACGAGTTCGTCGAGTACATAGCCGACTCCGCGGATGGTATGAATCAGTTTGCCCTCGAAGGGGTCGTCGACCTTTTTGCGCAGGCGGCGGATTGCGACGTCAACGATATTGGTTTCGCTGTCGAAGTTGATGCCCCAGATCTGTTCCGAGATGGTCGTCCGGGTCAGTACTTCTCCCCGGCGGCGCAGCAGCAGGGCGAGCAGTTGGAACTCCTTGACCGTAAGGTCGAGAGATCTGCCGTCGCGCCTTGCTTTGTGCCGGATCAGATCCAACTCCAGCCCATGGATGCTCATAACCTCGGGCTGCCGCAGCGGTTGCCGCCGGAGGATGATCCGGATACGGGCCAGCAGTTCGGAAAAGGCAAAGGGTTTGACCAGATAGTCATCAGCGCCCAGCTCCAGACCATGCACCCGGTCATGCACCGTATCCCGCGCCGACAGAAAGATGACCGGCACTTCATTGCCTGCTGCCCGCAGCTCCTCGATGATCGACCAGCCGCTCCGTTCCGGGAGCATGACGTCAAGTACAATGAGATCATAGGCTTCAGTACGGGCAAGGTGCAGTCCGTCCTCCCCCTGCTCGGCGATATCAGCGGTGAAGCCGTGCTCCATGAGCCCGTTCTTCAGGTAATTAGCGGTCTTTTTTTCATCTTCAACAATAAGAATTCGCATGTCAGCTGTTTTTTCCGGGAAGTTCAGATTCGATAAAACGGGTGCTTTTCTTAACGGTTCGGCAAACTGCCCGAAAATCCGGACATCATCAAGCGCTTTTCTTTGTAAACGGTGTAAACGGATCAATCGCCGAAGCTGACGGCTTGGGTAATATCAGACAATTATCCTGGCAAAATCGCTTTTCGCACTTATCTCAACCGGTGCATCCCCCCAGTAGTCGCCATCAACCTGCAGCGGTTTTGTCCCGGCAATCACGATGCTTTTCGCAGAGAACCGGACAATGGAGCTGTCACTTCTGCTGCCTATTGCATGTGTCGCAAATGACAGCAGATTCCGGCGCGCGAGGCCGGTTACTGCCAGCAGTTCGAGTGTCGGCGCAAAGATTGAGGCTGCTGGCGCCAGCCTGAATGAGCCGCCGTAGTGAGAGATATTGCAGACGATAATGGAGTGGCAGGAGAACTGCTGATCCTCAGTTGTTATCCGCAGCTCGTCCCGCTCCCAGGAAGCCAGTTGGCTCAGGGCAGAGAGCAGATAGGCGCCTTTGCCGAATCTCCTTTTCAACCCGTTGGTTACCCCTCTGACAACAGCGCCGTCAAAACCTGCCCCGGCCATCAGGAAAAAGTGACTGCTTTTCTCCGCGCTCCTGATGGCTCCGGCGGTAAAAGGGCGACTCTCCCCGGCAATAATTCTCTGCACGGCAGCTTCCGCACCCTTGAGACCGAGTTCAATCGCCAGGACATTGGCGGTGCCGAGCGGCAGGATGGCACAGTCGGCATTATTGCCTTCAAGTCCGTTAAAGACGGCGTTGATCGTCCCGTCGCCGCCGGCGGCAATTACCAGAGGTGCCTGCGGCGCAGAGCTGACTCTGGCTGCAGCTGCGGTCATGCCGGCAAAATCATTGCAAAAAAGCCGCTCTACCTGACGACCGCTCTTTTCGAGCAGGGTGCAGATGCTGTCCAGCTTCTGCAGTGAAAAGGTTCCGGCACCACGATTGGCTATGATCACGCACGGTTGCAAGCGGTAGCCTCTTCTTGACGCTTTCTGGCTGCTGCAAGCCCTTCGGTTCCTTTCCATCGGCGGTAAAGCCAGTTCCACTGGGTCGGATGGCGCAGGATGTGCTGTTCAATCGCCTGATTCATCTTGATGGTGCCGTCCAGCATCCGCTCATCATTGCTACCTTCAGTCAATAGTTCCAGCTCAGGATAAATGGTCATGATGTTTCTGCCGTTTTCCCTGTGGGTAAAGAAAGGGAGGAGGGCGCTTCCGGTCTTGAGTGCGAGCTTGGCCGGCATAAAGGTTGTCCAGCAGGGGCGCCCGAAAAAGTCTGCCAGTATGCCGTGAGGCGGTAATACGACCTGATCCGGCAGGATGCCGATAGCCCCGTTCCCTTTGAGGTAGGCAAGCATCTCGCGTACGCCGTTGTCCCGGTAGATAATCCTGTTGCCGTAACGGGTACGGATTTTTTCAAGCACCTTGCTGAGGTAATCCTTTTTCATGGAGCGGGCCACAACCCCGACCGGTGTTATGCATAATCCGAAAGCCAGCGCCATAAGCTCCCAGTTGCCGCAGTGAGCTGTAATGCCGATAATGCCGCGTCCTTTACGGTGCGCTGCCTCATAGTTTTCCAGACCCCTGAATTCGACGGCTTCAAGCAGCGTCCTCCCCTTTTTGAAATTGAGTATGCTGATTTCAGCGGCAAGAATTCCCATGTTGGTGAAAACCTGGCGGATGATCGATTCCGCAGAGCAATCCGGACAGTTCCAGGAAGGCTGGGCCTGCAGATACGGTAGCGTGGTTGCAACATTTTCCAGCCCCAGTTTGCGCCATTTGGGGAGGATATGGTAAAGAAGGCCGCCGAACCAGGCTCCGGCACGGATGGCCAGTTTCCGGGGCATTATCACAAAAGGGATCATGACAAGCTTGAGGGCGACATAGATTGTCAGCCATTTCAGGTCATTCAGAGTCATCTTGCCACCCGCAGAAGGTCGTATGGGGCAGCTGCGGCAGGCAGTGCCATGATTACCCGGCTGTTGGGATTGGCAAAATCGAGGGGGTAGCCGTTCTCGCTGGTCATCGTGTCGATGCTGAATGCGTCGTTGCGCATCCCGGGACCCATCAGCTCTACGTTGTCGCCGCGTTGCAACCGGTTGCGCACGCCGACGACAAATCTGCCGTCGCCAAGCTTTTCGGCGACAACGCCGACAAAAAGATGACTGCGCAGGTAGTCGGCGTGATACTCCTGGCCGACATCTTCCGGCTGGCCGAAGAGAAAGCCGGTGGTGTAGCCGCGGTGGCTGATCTTGCAGAGCTCTTCCAGCCACTGCGGCCGGAAGCGGTAATTGCTCCCTTCGCTCTTCAGGGCATCAAGCGCCGCCCGGTAGGCGCGTATGACAGCGGCGACATAATAGATCCCCTTCATCCGCCCTTCGATCTTGAGTGAAGCAATGCCGCTCCTGACGATTTCCGGGAGATGCTCGATCAGGCAGAGGTCCTTCGAGTTGAAGATGAAGGTGCCGGTTTCATCCTCCATGACCGGGAAATATTCACCGGGACGGGTCTCTTCCACCAGCGAATATCCCCATCTGCAGGGGTGCGCGCACTCTCCCTTGTTGGCGTTGCGACCGCTCATCACACTGGAGAGGAGGCATCTGCCGGAGTAGGAGATGCACATGGCGCCATGGGCGAACAGTTCCAGCTCTGCCGCTGTTTTCTCTGCCGTCTCAATAACGGCTGCCAGCGACATCTCCCTGGCCAGATTGATCCGTTTGATCCCCTGCTCCTCCCAGAAGCTGACGCTGCGCCAGTTGGTGGTGTTTGCCTGGGTGGAAAGGTGGATGGTATGGTGCGGGGCAATGTCACGAATCAGCCGGATGACGCCGGGGTCGGCTGCTATCAGGGCGTCGAAGGGGAGGGGGGCTGTTTCGGCAAGAAAGAGTTCAAGCGCCGGGAGATCTTCATTTGCCGGGTAGCTGTTGACAGTCAGGTAGACCTTGACCCCGTGGCTGTGAGCATGGGCGATCCCGGTTGCCATCTCTTCAATGGTAAAGTTGTCGGCAAGGTTTCGAAGGCCGAAGGCTTTGCCGCCGAGATAGACGGCGTCCGCACCGTAATGAACCGCGATCTTAAGTTTTTCAAGGTTGCCGGCAGGGGCAAGAAGTTCGGGGATCTGCATTTGTTAGCTACTCATCAACTCTCGGATTGACCGGTTAATTATTTACAGGGTATAGTAACAGCTTTTCCGGCAAACATCCTCACTTTTTCATATTGTTAAAAGAGATCAACTATTTATGACCCTCGATATGCGCAAGGTTCCACCCCATAGCCTGGAAGCAGAGATGTCGATACTTGGCGGTATTCTTCTCGACAATGAAGCGATCAACAGGTCTCTGGAGATTCTCCTCCCCGAAGAGTTCTATCGCGAGTCGCACCGGAAGATTTTCCGTGCCATGATAGATCTTTCGAACAACAACGAGCCTTGCGACCTGATAACACTCTCCACCGTCCTCAAGAAAAAGGGTGAGCTGGAGGATGTCGGCGGCGCCGCCTATCTGTCAACGCTGGTGGATTATGTGCCGACAGCCGCAAATATCGCCTACTACTGCAAGATAGTGAAGGAGAAGGCGATCTCCAGGTACCTGATTACCGCGGCGACAGATATTGTCACCCGGAGTTTCAGTGACGAGTCGGATATTGACGAACTGCTCGACAATGCCCAGAAGGCGATTTTTGCCATATCGGAGAACAAGCTTCGGCCCGCTTTTTTCCCGGTAAAGGATATTGTCAAGGACGCCATCAGGAGTATCGAGAAACTGTACGAGAAAAAAGAGCATGTCACCGGCGTGCCGACCGGCTTTCTCGATCTTGACGGCATGACAGCAGGTTTCCAGAAAGGCGATCTGATAATCGTTGCCGGTCGTCCCTCCATGGGGAAGACCGCCTTTGCCCTGAATCTTGGTCAGCATGCGGCAATGCACTCTGACAAAAAGACCGGGGTTGCCATCTTCTCTCTGGAAATGAGCAAGGAGCAGCTGGTGACCAGGCTTCTCTGTTCTGAAGCGCGCATCGATGCCAGCCGGTTGCGGACCGGTCATCTGCTGGAGTCTGACTGGCCACGCTTGATGAACGGTGCGGGCAAGCTGCATGATGCTCTTATCTACATTGACGACTCACCGGCGATCTCGGTGCTGGAGATGCGGGCCAAGTGCCGGAGATTGAAGGCTGACAAGGATATCGGTCTGGTTATTGTCGACTATCTGCAACTGATGCGCGGCGGCGCTAACTCCGAATCGAGACAGCAGGAGATCTCCGAAATATCGAGATCGCTCAAGGCGCTGGCCAAGGAACTTTCCATCCCGGTTGTCGCCCTTTCCCAGTTGAACCGCGGTCTTGAGAGCCGTACCGACAAACGGCCGATGATGAGCGATTTGCGCGAATCCGGAGCCATCGAGCAGGATGCCGACGTCATCATGTTTGTCTATCGGGATGCTGTTTACTGCGAAGCCTGCAAAAGGCGCGACGGTTCCTGTAACATCGAGGGGCATGATCGTAATGCGGAAATTATCATCGGTAAACAGCGTAACGGTCCGATCGGGTCGATAAGCCTGATCTTCAACGGTGAGTACACCAAGTTCGAGAACAAGAGCCGCCGGGACGAGTAGGGCACAAATATCTTGCACAATGGCCCCCAACCAGCTGATTTCAGTTGCCTATCGCTGCCGATAATATTAACATGCAGCGAATTTTCAGCAGCCGCTTTTTCATGAAAGAGACTCGGCAAGCGCACAGCAAAAGAATCCTGACATGATAATCCGCTGCTGTCATACCGGTGTTGATATTCAACCACCACCGGTCTATTGAACCCAAATATCAGCAAAGAAAGAAGGAGAATAAATGGAAACAGCCAGCAGTGAGAAAAAACCTGTAGAGCTCATGAAAACATTGCCGGGGGATGATGTCCGCCAGATAATGTGGCGTTTTTCCGACCGCTACGATCTGCAGATGGTGGTTCAGTCCGCCCGCTCTATCGCCCGCGGTGTCGTTGCCCGGCTGGTAGCGGACGGTGCACGCAATAACCACGAATGGACGGATGACAAGTCAAAGCTCCTCGAAGGATTTGATCAGGTAGGGCTTACCCAGATATTCATGGATCCCGAAGACGGCGGTTTCATTGACGGCCCGAAAAATCTTGCCCTGGCTCTCGTCGCCTTCGAACTCTCCTGGGTCGATGGCGGGGCAGCCACCTGCTCTTTGGCCAGCAATCTGGCCCTCTCGCCGATCCATGAAAAGGGTACGCCCGAGCAGCGTCATACCTACATGAGCCGTTGTGTGCCGCCGCTTCCGGGAGAAGACAGAAAAGTCTGGCGCGGTGCCTTTGCCCTGACCGAACCGCTCCCCTACGTCGGGGTCGATACCGGCATTCTTTCCGGCAGGATGAGTGTGGCTAAATGGGATGAAGGTCAGGAGCCGATCCTGCATGTGGAGAAGCGCGGCCGCTTTATCACCAATATGGGGTTTGCCGACTTCGTAACCGCTGCCGTAGATTCGGCTGACGACAGAATCAAGGGGAGCGCCATGATTATCCTCGAAAAGGATGATCCGGGAACGTTCGATCGCGGGGCAACTACACTCAAGCTGGTTCATCAGCTCTCGTCCACGAGCGATCCGATACTGAGCCTGCAGGTGCCGGCCAGCCGGATTATCGGCGGCTACACGATCAAGGACGGGGTCATCATCCCCAATTTCAGCCATGGCGATGTAATCGAGTCGGTCTTCCGCAGGACCCGTGTGCCCGTGGCTATCATGACATCCGCCAAGCTTATGTCGGCGATCGAACCGGTGATCCGTTATCAGCGCACCCGTTTCCGCGGCGGCAGCGCCAGTACCCCGGGCACACCCCGTTACGAGCAGGGCCTGCAGCAGAAAGACGATGCCCTGCAGCGCCTGGTTGACATCTGGGCCACGGCCGAGGCAGGCACATCCTTCGGTTTTGCCGCAGTGCGGCTGCTGGACGCTTTCGACCCGGTCGAAAGGGAAAAGGATCGCATCCTTGCCGAGAGAGGGATAACCGGCGGCCGGGCGCAGATGAAACTGTTCAAGGAGCTTGAAAAGGGCTCCCTGGAGTACATTGCCATGCAGCAGCTCCCGGAAGGGGAAAGGAATACGGCGCGCTTCGCGGAGCTGGCCGCGGATACTCTCGTCCAGTTCCTGATCACCGACTCGCTGGCCAACATCTACTGCCCGGCCACCAAGCTCTGGAATACCGGTTACGGTGCCACCATGATGCGTGAAGCGGTCAGTCTCATGGGTGGCTACGGCATTACCGAGGATTGCCCCGGTTTCCTCTGCCAGAAATGGTCCGACGCCCAGCTGGAAGCAACCTATGAAGGGCCCGAGGCGGTGCAGCGCCGCCAGCTTTCCATCACCATGACCAATGAGCTGTTTCTTGCCCAGTTCCGCATCTGGATCCTGGAGCTGCGAAAAATTGCCCGGCAGCGGGCGGCAACCGGCGCAGTTACCTTGGCAAACGCCATGGACCTCTGGCTCTGGACGCTCAGCTACCTGCAGAAGTCCAAGGATGCTGACGGCAAGCCGTTGTACCATCCGCAACGCCACGGAGCAGTCTTTCCGTTCGTTGATTCGCTCTGCTGGCTGCTTGCCTCCCGCGAGCAGATTCTCGACCTGCTGGAACTGGCAGCAAAGGGGCCGGAAAATCCGGTTGTAGCCGAAGGGCTGGAAGGATTTACCAATTTCTTCGGCGATCTCTGCCATCTGCAGGCTGCCCGTGCCGCCGGAGAAGTCGCCAGAATAGCTTCCGAACTGGTCTATGGTTACCAGCTCAGCATGGATAGCGTTGACGAAGAAACTTTCAGAAGTTTGCGTAACCGGGTGGAGACTTCACTCGCCGGTTCCCGCCTCTCCAAGGACCGGGCGGCTCTGGCGGTGTCTAAGGTCATGATACCGGAAGCACTCGATTACCCATAGCGGAAACGGTTCTTTTCCGCTCTGGCTTCGTCAATGTTCGAAATCGGTTGTGCGGCGTAGCGCTGCTACGCCTCCGCCCGATTTCTCCATTTCCTGCCCGGAACGAAAAATACCTCGTTTCCAGTTGGAACAAGACAAAACATTCAAACGGAGAAATAAGCAACTATGACTGTAGAGCGGCAAACGATGGAGGTTGATATTGCCTGTGTCGGCTTCGGGCCGGCCATGGGCGGCTTTCTGACGACACTTTCCCGGTCCGTGGTCGATGAGAACGGCAT
Organism: Geobacterales bacterium; assembly: GCA_038206285.1. Taxonomy (GTDB): domain Bacteria; phylum Desulfobacterota; class Desulfuromonadia; order Geobacterales; family DSM-12255; genus VEOV01. The sequence goes on along the minus strand of JBBRBA010000006.1, from coordinate 20,524 downwards.
GCCGCTGCTGGAAAGCGCTGTCATGCCAGGCATGCCGCTGCAGGTGCTCTGCTACGAACGGGCCGACGATATCAGTTTCGGCGTTTCCGGGGTGGTGACCAGGGGGAGAAGCATCCGCGCCTCCTTTCCTGATCTCGATCCGGCAGCTATCCCGATGGCGGCGCCGGTCAGCGAGGAAAAGGTTCTTTACCTGCTGGACCCGCTCAAGGCAAGCCGCCGCTCCTTCGGCATCAGGGCTGTTGATGCTTTCCTCGGTGCTTTTTCTGCGAGCAACCACTCTTTCGAACTCCCCTACATCCCGCCATTCCTGCACAAACAGGACGGGCTGGTTCTCTCCATCGGCCAGTTCAACCAGTGGGTCGGCAGTGATCTGATGGCTTCAGGCCTGGTGCAGATCTGGCCCGGCATGCCGGTAAGTGCGCCGCTTTTTGAAGGTGACAAGGTCGTCGGCATCAGGATGGCTGACCAGGGGACCAACCGGGACGGCTCTCCCACCGCTGGCTTCATGCCCGGCATGGACATTCGCGCCGCTCTCACAGTCGTCGGTGACGGCCCGGTAGGCCCGGTGGGACAGGCGCTTGACCAGCATTTCGGCCTCCCCGGTAACAATCACCTGCGGGAATGGGCTGTCGGCATGAAAGCGGTGGTCGAGCTTCCCGAAAGCTGTACCCTCAAGCCGGGTACTGTTCTTCATACCATCGGCTTTCCGGAACCGGAGATTTTCGGTTTTCTCTATGTCTACCCCGACCGGGTCGCGTCTTTGGGGATTTTCGTCCCCTCCTGGTTCGATTCACCGGTGCGTACCAGCTACCGCTATTTGCAGCACTGGATGACCCACCCGGCCATCTGGCAGCACCTGGAAGGGGGCACCCTCCGCTCATGGGGAGCGAAATCGCTCAATGAGTCGGGCAAGTGCGGCGAGCCATATCTGGTGGGGGACGGTTACGCCCGTATCGGCGAAGGGTCGGGAAGCACCAACGTCCTCACCGGCTCCGGCGTGGATGAGGCCTGGGCAACCGGCGTACTCCTGGCCGAAGGGGTAATCGAGCTTCTGAAACAGGGTAAACCTTTCACCGGTGAAAACCTTGATACTGCTTACCTCGGCCGCCGCCGGGGCAGCTGGGTGGAAAAAGAGGCTCAAGCGGCAAAACATGCGCGCAACGGCTTCCAGAAAGGTGTGCTCACCGGGCTCATCGGCATGGGCCTGACCGGCCTGACCAATGGCAGGCTCAATCTCGGCGGGGAGATAAAAAGGCCGTACGAAAGATTGCCTGCGCTGGAAGATTATTGCGTGGGCAAGATTTCCGCGGAAAAGGTTAAAGAGCTGCGCAGCGCCGCGATTGCCAAGGGAGAACCGTTGGCAGACGTGGTCATGGACGCTCTCGGCTGGCCGAGGATAGAGCCGGACGGCAAGCTGCTGCTCTCCCACCAGGATGCCCTGCTGCTGGGGGGCAAGGTACAGGCTCCGGCCGGGTTTAGCGATCATGTGGTTACCGTCGATCCCAGAGTCTGCGTCGGCTGTTACCCCCAGCTCTGTGTCGAAATCTGTTCTGGCCAGGCCATCACCCCCTCTGAGGGGGGCGGCGCACCGCAGTTCGACCGGGAAAAATGCGTTCATTGCGGCGCCTGCCAGTGGAACTGCTCCAGACCGCGGCAGGAAGACCCGGAAAGAACCAATATCGATTTCATGGGGGGAGCCGGAGGGTTTCACTCCGCCGAAAACTGACGAGCGCGACAAAAGTCCGTCTGCGATATCATAACTCCTGGCCCCCTCTTATCTTAAGAGGGGGAATGTTATTATTGCTTTTCTCCTTACCTTAGGTTAAGGGGAGGCAGGAGGGGTTATGGCTGCTAGTTGCCGGCTTTTAGAATTTATTAGCTACAGAAAAATCAACATGAAGAGAGGTAGAAGATGAACGGAGGATTTCACATTGTTGTCTGCGGCAGCATCGTTCCCGACCCGTTGCAGACTCTGGCGCCTGTTGACGGCCCGACCGGCCCGGCACTGAAAAACGAGATGATGCTCCCGGCAGTGCTCGATCCCTGGGCAGGTCATTCGCTCTATGAGGCGGCCAATCTGGCCAGGAATGTCCCCGGCAGCAAGGTCTGGCTGGTCAGTCTCGGCCCCAAGGCCAAGCTGCAGCAGCTGATGATGTCCATTGCCCAGAAGGTTACCTTCGAACTGGTGGTTCTTGACGGCTCTGCCGGAGGGTTCACCGACTCTTTCGAGGTTGCTGCCGCCCTGGCCGGAGCCATCGAAAAAATCCCCGGTCTTGACCGTTCCCGGTTGCTGCTGTTTGGCGGCTGCGCCTCTGCCTCCCGTGATGCCGGCGTTACCATGCAGATGGTGGGAGAGCAGCTCGGCATAACGGAGCAGTTCCTCGGCGTTGACGAACTGAAAATTCAGGACAACGGCTCTCTGCGGATACTGGAGCGTATCGAAGGGGGCCAGTACCAGGTGTCGGAATGTTCCGGAGCCCCGGCAGTACTCGGCTGGGCAACGGGCAACCTGCCGGAGCCGCCGAACAATCCGCAGATCGGCATGATGAACATGCGCACCGTGATGCCGGCTCTGCAAAAGGCGGCTCAGGCGCCGGTCGGCGCTGCCGGAACCACTTATCTCGGCGTCGAGCTGCCGCAGCAGCGGCGGGAGACCAGAATTGTCAAGGATATGTCCGTCGATGACATAGCGTCTGAAATCGTCGCCTGGATCAAGGGCTCTTAAAGGACGCGAAGAAAGTCAAAAAACATTTTTTGGTTTAAAGCTCAAATACAAGTCGTTAAGATTTTACATTGCGCTCTTTGCGCCTGACGGTTCAAAGATTTATGGAGGCATAAGATGGAAAAAATTCTTTATCTTGCACATACCCAGGATGACGGCACTCTTTCCGGCGCTGCCCTGGAAGCGCTGTCCGCAGCTCTGGAGATAACTGCTAAACTTGCCGGTGCAACACTTGTTGCCGGGCTTGTCGGCAAGGATGTGACACAGGCTGCCGCCGCCATCGGCGGCTGCGGCGCCGCCGCCTTCCTGGCTGTCAGCGGCGAGCAGTTTGCCGTTTCCCGTTACGCTACCGACGCGGCCGCTGCAACTGCCCTGATCGAAAAGTCCGGTGCCACCATCGTCGTTGCGCCTACCACGGCACGTTTCTCCCGGGCCCTGCCGGGTGCGGCCCAGCGCCTGAATGGCAGGATCGAAACCCATGTAAGCGGGCTGGAAGTTGCCGACAACAGCGTCAGGGTACAGCGCTGGTACTACCGCCAGCGAATGGTTGCCACCCAGACAAGGACCCAGCGCCCCTGGATACTGGTAATCGACAGCGGGGTCTTTGCCCCCTGGACTGGTTCTGCTGCAACCGCCAGTGTCGAGAATGTGGCGCTCAGCCTCGATCAGGCAGCAGTGCGCACCCGCGTCATCGGCATCCAGTCACCATCGGCAGACGCGCAGACGATCCGCCCGGAAGCGGATATCCTCTTGGTGGCCGGCGCCGGCTGGACCAAGAAGCAGGCCGACGGCCAGTTGCATATCAAGGATGCCGAGGGCCTGATTCTCGGCTTTCTGCACAACAGCAACTCTTCACTGGGGAGCAGCAAGTCACTTGTCGACCAGTCTTCAGAAGGAGAGTCGGTTCTCCCCTTCATGAGCCACCTTAATCAGGTGGGGCAGACAGGGTCAACACCCCGCCATTCCAAGGGTCTGGCCACCTGCTGCCACGGTGAGGAGCCGCATGCGGTCGGCTGGCGTTTCATTAACGAGCGTCGTGCCATCAACCTTGATGCCGGTTGCGGCTGGGCACAGGGAAAGGCAGATGTACTCTATATTGCCGATGCCTTTGCCGTGATGAAGAAAGTCAACGAACTGCTGGCTTAGAGAAATTACTTGTTTCTTCGGCTGGCTCAGTTCGTCGCAGGCTGGTTTCCGGTGATATTCCTTTGCCGGCGAAAAAGTAAATTCCTGTGATCGCGCAGATTACCCTGAAAAGATATCTGTTCTCTCTCCTGCTGTTACTCATTGTCGTTTGGGGGGTGTTCGACAACACCCTTTTGAACGGTTTTGTCTGGGATGATTTGATCTATACGGTGAACAACCCTGTCTACACCAGGTTTGACGTCTACCGCATCTTCACCACTCTTGGCAACGGGATAGAATATCTGCCGGTCAGGGACCTCTCCTATGCCCTGGACTATCTGCTCTGGGGAAGCAGCCCTGCCGGGTTCCATGCCATCAATATTCTGATCTACTGGCTTACGGTAATGGCGGTCTTTTCCCTCGCCCTCTCTATTGCCGCCCTGACCGGGGTATCAGCGGAAGAGAACCGGGAGAGCCGGGCACTACTTACCGGCCTGGTAACGGCCCTTCTATTTTGCGTCCATCCGATACACAGCGAAGTGGTCAGCTTTATCACCTGTCGCAACGCGCTCCTCTCCACGCTGTTTTTTTTACTCTCCGCCTCCCTTTATCTTCGTTTCCTGGCGGCCGCTGCTCCCCGGGGCGGACGTCTGTACTTCTATGCCGGCGCATTGGTCTGCTATTTCTGCTCTATCTTCTCAAAGGCTACAGGCATAATACTCCCCCTTATACTGGTTATATGCGTGCTTCTCTGCAAAAAGCGGAACCGGATCAAGAGTCTTCTTCCCACCGTTCCTTTTTTCCTTCTGTCGATTGCCGTCTTTTTCCTGCTTACTGCGATTGCTTCTGAAGCCAACATCATCAGGGAAGGATTCGACGACTGGAGCGTTAACGGCTGGATTACCAAAATCGTCAAAGCGGTGCAGATCACAATCTTTTATCTCTGGAAACTGATCGCCCCTTATGGCTATTCAGCCGAATATGACGTCACTTTTGCCTGGTCTCCGGCAACCCTCCCTTTTCTTCTCTGCGCGGCAGTTCTGGCTGCTTTGGCGGTTCTGGCGTTTTGTACCCGCAAAACCCGTCCTTACATAATCTTCGGCCTCGGCTGGTATCTTGTTACCCTTATCCCGGTGCTTAATTTCTTCACGACCCGACCGATTGTTGCTGACAGGTATGCATTTCTCCCCTCATTCGGATTTTTCTTCATAGTCGCCTCGGCTGGCGTGGAACTGTCAGCAAGGATCAATCGGAAACTGCTTCTGGCCATGCTCATAGCTCTGATCTCTGTCTGGGGAGGAGTCACCATCGGGCGCAATACGGTCTGGTTTTCCGAACAGACCCTCTGGCAGGACACCATCCGGGTCTCTCCCCGATCGGCAAAGGCCTACACGAACCTTGGCCGCATATATTTTTCAAAGGGTGATTACGACAGAGCCTTCAGCCTCTTTGCCTCAGCAATGGAGGTAGACGGGGCCGACCCCAGCTATTATTACTTCATGGGCTTCCGCGCCTATACCCGGCAGGATCTGCCCAGGGCAATAGACTTTCTTAAAAAGTCCCTCGGGAGAAAAATCGATTTCATTGAAGCGCTTTTTCTCCTCGGGCAGATATATGCGGAAACAGGAGAAAAGGAGAGTGCGGCAGAGTATTTCCGCGCGGTTGTCCGCTCCCGGGACCCGGATCCCGGGGGATTCAGGCAGAAGGCGATAGCTCATCTGAATGCACTCGGCACGGACAGCCCTGGTGGTCAGCTCTCAACCGATTAACGGCCTGGATTGAAAAAGATACCCGGTTGCCGACCCGTTACACCCCCCTTCGTATTCCCGGCGCTCCCGGCCGGTAAGTCCGCTTGCAGCATCCTGCCGGTTGGCTCGTCGACAAACGGCCCCAGATGGTCCCTTTAAACATTGTTAAAAAAAAGTTAATTTAAATATTCCGCCATGGTATAACAGAGCAGAGGCAGGACGCAGTTAAGGCAGCCAGGTCCGGCCGGGCCTGTTGCGCTCATGCCGCACATCGCTGCAGGACCTTTTGCAAAGGAATATTCCATGGTCTACAGGCCACACCCTGATCGTAAGCCGAAACGACCATCCACCGGCGAGCCTGTCCCCTTGTGGCAGATCCCGACCGACCCCGAGTCGCGCTGGCCCGCGTTTGGCGCGGCTGTAGTGATCATAGCCGGCCAGGCGTGGGTGGCTGCAAGCCTCTCACTCAGTCCCGTCTGGCTGTTCCCGCTCATCTCGGCGTTTCTTCTGTTCGCTTCCGTGGCTGTCTACCTGCCTTTGCGGGCGGAGCCCAGCCCGCTCATGCGCGCGCTTGCGGTGAGCCTCATCTCTATGCTTGTCATCGCCAACGCCGTCAGTCTGCTTCGGCTCGTGCGGGATATCTTTGTCGGCAGCTCGCTGCTTGACCCGGTCGGCCTGCTTCTCATCGGCATGGTTCTCTGGGTCGTCAACATCGTCATCTTCGCCCTCGTGTACTGGGAACTGGACGGTGACGGACCTGAGGCGCGTGCCGATGGCTACCGGGATTTCCCTGATCTCGTCTTCCCGCAGCAGCAATCCGGCCAGCTGGGGCTGGCTCCTGTCAACTGGAAGCCGACCTTCCCCGACTATCTGTACGTGTCGCTTACGGCCGCAACCGCGTTCTCGCCGACCGATGCGATGCCGTATTCGAAGCGGGTCAAACTCGTTATGGCTGTCGAAAACATCATGTCACTGGCAGTCGTGGCGATGATTGTGGCACGGGCTGTCAACATCGCCAGGGGGTAGGGTATCGGGTGCAGGTTCCCGCGCCGGGCGAGGGCAGGGGCTAACGGTCCGCAAATGGAGAGGGCTTTTTGCCCGGCAGGTTACGGCGATGTCTTTGTCATGCCGCGTCGAAGAATTACCGCCCTGGCCGGATTTCGGCCGGGCCGGAGCACTAAGCAGGCGAAACTATAAAATCAGTAGCTCAAACTAACTGATAATTCAAACCACAAGGAGGCAGTAAATGAAGAAAAAAATGATCACCCTGGGGTTAGCTCTTGTTTCTCTCATCACTGGCATCGCCATTGCTTCGTCTGAAAGTTCCTCAATATCCCCGGATGAGGCGCTGCAAAAGTTGATGGACGGAAACAGGCAATATGTAGAAAACAAGCTGACAAACGGCGCCAGGAGTGATGCCGCCTCCCGTACGGCTCTGGCCCGGTCGCAGAAACCTTTTGCCATCATTCTGTCCTGTTCGGACTCCCGTGTGCCGCCTGAAATAATTTTTGACAAGGGATTGGGTGAGATATTCGTAATTCGCGTAGCCGGCAATGTTCCGGATCCTGTCGTTCTCGGGAGCATAGAGTACGCTGCCGAACATCTCGGCTCTCCTTTGGTCATGGTCCTGGGGCATGAACGCTGCGGTGCAGTTAAAGCCACTATTGACGCCAAAGGTAAATCGACCGGCAGCAGCAACATCGACGCTATAGTCAGGACCATCGCTCCGTCAGTCAGGATTGCTGCCAGGAAGTGCGAAGCATGTAAGGGTGATGCCAAATGCGCCGAGAACAAGGCCGCTGATTTTGCGGAGTGCGTCGGGGACACCAATGCCAAGCGCGTTGCCGCTAACCTGACCAAACAGTCAAAGATTCTTCAGCATCTTGCAAAGGAGAAGAAAATCAGGATTGTTGCCGCTAAATACGATCTGGATGACGGTCTGGTTACCCTGTTCAAATAGTAAATTATTCGAGGCCTGACGGGAGAAGCGGAGTTTTTCCAATAGAGTTCAGCCTTTGACACGAGAGAAAAGGGAAAGTGAGTTAAACCGCTTTCCCTTTTTACGTATTTCCAGGCGGTTGCTGACCGGGCGCATCCGTGCCATTGTCGCCATTGACAGCTGCAGATCGGCACTGTATGGTGAAAACCATTTTCATGAGGCCCTGAGGGAAAATGCAACAATTCAAGACGCAATGTCTGGCGCTGATTCTTGCTGTAGCAGTGGTTGTCTTTTCGTGCACTGCAGTTCGCTGTGCCGATCTGCCCGAACGGGCAGCGGACAGTAATTCCCCGGCGATAAATATCAAATTGATAGCCGATGGGCTGGTGGTTATTGTCAGCAATATCCAGAATAAAGTGGAGGCCGTTAAATTCGGCTGTGACCAGGAATATAATCAGATAATCGTCGACTTGCCGGCAGAAAGCGATCGTTCCATCATCGAAAACCTGCAAAAGAACCCCAATGTCAGGCAACAGGGTGTTTCCTCCAGTTCCGTGCCGCGGCAGGAGCTGAAACGGATCAAGATTATGCCCAGGCTGAAGCTGAACTGTGCGGGTGTGAAAATGGTCAGCCGCTTCCAACGATACATTACCTATCTTTATCCTGCCGGCCGTGACTTGAAACTGACTGCGGTAAATGTGAAAGGTTTCGATTTAGATGAAGAAAGACCACGCCTGCAGGTGAATGGTTCAATCAATCTGACCTTCAGTGAGCCGCTGGGTGATGTCGGCCTGGTTGATGCCGTTACCGTTGTGGATGATACCCTGTATCTCAGATTGAATAAGCGTGATTTTGTCAATCAGGAGCTGCTGGCGTCAATTTTCCCGGCAAACGGCATTAGCGTCAAAAGCAGCGCCGCTGATACAACGGGAGTGCAAACCTTTAAATTCCAGACCATCCAGAGCGCCGACATCAGCAAAATCAAGGCCAAGGTGATCAAGTTACCAGGCAGCAACGAGTTACGTATCGATCTTGCGCTTACGGTTTCCTTGTACGAGACCGGCAGGAAACTCTATGAAACGGGAGATACCCGCAAGGCTCTCTGGTATATGGAAGCCGCGAAAAATGAACCGTCTTCGGCACTGGTTGCCAGGATGTCACTGGGCACTATCTTCTGGAACGCAGACAACTATGCCGAGGCGGTGAAAAACTTCAGGGAACTGATAGAGCTCGACAAGGCCTGGGAATTCCCGGAGGCCAGATATTATGCGGTCAAGTCATATTATCTGCTGAACAACAAGTTGAGCTTTGATCTGTCAGCCATGCTGAAAGAGTATCTACGCCGCTGCGACAGATCTAAATTCCAGACGTGCGGCGATGCCAGGGAGCTGTTTGACCAGGTAAATGAACCGGACCTGAAACTGAACATCGCCTCCAAGGCCGAGCTGAAAAAGCTGGTGGCCAGGCTCTCTGACCCAAGACTCAACTTTAATGAAGTTCAGAAAAATATTTTTCATTACTGGGCGACGTGGTGTCCGGTATGCCTTGAAGAAACGCCAAAAATCATGCATTATGCCTTGCAAAATCCGAATGTATCGATCTACATCATCGCAAAACACGACAGCCAGAAGAACATCTTCAATACTCTGATAAAAGCGGGAGCAATAAGGCGGAAGAACGTCTTCTATTATATTGATACCAGGGACGATATCATGTTGCGGCAAATGGTCCCTCTTATTCTGGCCAACAAAGAGCCGGTGACTCCCTTGCCCATATCCGTTTTCCTGCAGCGTGATCTGCCCTTCTACCTTACGGATAAATTGAACTGGACGGATGCGGAACTTTCCCCGATATGGAAACTGAAATACCGCGAATAGCATTCACGGCTGCAGCTATTTTATTATTGTATACGGAGGAGTAAATGAGAAGCAGATCAGTAACGATCCTGGCTGGTGTATCACTCCTGTCCCTGCTCTTGAGTGTCTGCAGCTGGGGGGCTACTTATGCGGTTATCAGCCCGAAGAGTCAAAAACCTGTTGTGAACAAGTCCGGGGCCACCGAACCGGCCGCAGCGGTCGGCAAAGATCCCCGGCCATTTCAACCGGATGCTTCAATGGCAAATCCCTGCCAGAATGAAACCGGCTGGCTGCTGTCGACTGTGCCGCTGACGAACAGTGATAAAAAGGATGACGGCCTCTCCAAAAACGCCGGCGGCACCTTTCTTCCCGAAGACCTGCAGAAAGAGCTGCTGAATATTGCCAGCAAAGAGAATATTTCCTTACAGGAATTGTGTGTCAAATTGAAGCAGTACAAGTCCAGGCTCGAAGAGTATAGCGGCGATCCCGAGGAATATAACAGGCAGCGGATGCTGATCCTGGATGAAATGCTCGACTGCCGCAAAAGTTGCGGAAAAATATTGAACAAATTTGCCGGGTTGTACACTGAAAGTTCCAAAATCTATTTTGCCGGCATTGTGAGATTCAATTTCGGTTCGCGGAAAGTGGAAAGCAGCGTTAAAGGTGACAAGTCGCACGGCTTCATGCAGATCAACAATGAAGACCAGCTCAAGGTGGCGTTGTCGCGTTGGCAGAAAGATCCGAGCCAGCGGCTGCAGCTTGACGCCAGAGCCTCGATTCCCGGCGGGGCGGATGTCAATGACCGGATCTCCAGAGTCAGGGCCGAAGCCGTCCAGAGCTGGTTCACTGCCCGCGGCGTTCCGGCGTCTCAGACCAGTATCAAGTGGCTGGGGAAATACGGACCATTGATTAATAAAATGGTGGCTCGCGCCTATAACATTGAAGACATTTTTAATGATTACCAGCTGCATCAGGCCACAGCGTCCAAAAGTCTCATCGGTTCACAAGGCCTGGAATCTTTTTATGACGGGTTGAACCAGAGCGTCGCCGTTTTTGTCCTGCCGTAGTTGAAGAGTGAAGAGTGAAGGCAATAGAAGAAGTTGCCGCGGAGATTATGAATTGCACCTGAATAATTTACAGTCATGCTTGCCTGTTGCTCTGTTAGTCAGCCTGTTCGCCTGCGCCGCACTCTGTCCGGCAGCGTCGGCTCCTGCCGGGGAAAAGGTCTTCAATTTTGCTGATCAATATATTCAGATTGAAGCCGGGATCTTTCCGGCAGAGAGCAGGAACGCATTCGGTCTTGAGGTGCGGCTGACGCCAACGCCGGAATGGAAGCTTTGCGTCAGCAACTCCTCGAGCATCAAACCGCTTCGCATCAGGTTTTCGCCGGCGAAATGTCTGAAATTGAAAGGCGCAACGCACTATCCACCGGCGGACCTGTCCGTAACGGATGACAGCGGTGCGTATTCGGAGTACTACACGAAAACGGCATCTGTCAGGCAGGAGTTTTCACGGCTCAACTGTACGCAGAAAAACGGCTTCAATGGCGCGGCATTTATTACTTATCTGCTCTGCCAGGACAATAAATGTGTCGGGCCCTTTTCGAAGGAGATCAGATTCAAGGCGCCGGAAAAGAAATAGTTCCGGCGCCGGTACAAGCTGCATACAGATTTCAGCGGGTTGCATTCAATCTGTTGTTCGTAATCCCCCGCGGTATTAATCGGGAATCCAGGTTTTGTCAGCGGCTGCCCGACACCAATATGCGGGCATGACAGATGCTTTGCCATGTGAATAGCCCATTTACGGATTATTTCAGCTTTTGCACCACCAGCCTGCTGCCTCTTTCGCCAATCGAATCCGTCTTTGGCTCCACTTCCAGCAGCAGCAGTTCGTTGCTGCGGTCATCGTAGGAAAAATCCGCCAGATAATTCTGACTTTGCTCACTGCGCCATTTCTCCTGCAAGGCGACTCCATCCCAGGAGAGTTGCACTACGTTGTTTTTAGAATAGTTACGGATGGCGCCGCTGGTGGATGAGCCGGTATTGCGTGAGACAATCACTTCGCCGGCTTTGGTGACCAGCAGACGCTGCGGCGGGGAGAAGCTGCATGCCGTAGCCGCGCGTAAAGGAGCGTTCGGGTCGTTGCTTTCAAGCGGGCATTCGAGAGTCTCTCTGCCGCCGAACTTTTCGCGACTCTTCCAGAGCTGTTTTTTATCTTTCGAATAGACCAGCAGATAGCCGTCAGGATGGGCAACGATAAAGAATCGCCCGCCTTTTGCGCTGCTAAACCTGTTGAAGTTGTACAGGGTGCCGAATAGCGGCAACTGCATCGGATTCCTGACAAGGAATTGATCACCATTTTTTGCCAATTCATAAATATCACCGGTGAAATTGCCGCCGGCGTTTATTTTCTGGGCAAAAATCTTCTGCATACTCCCTTCGAGCGTGATGCCCCGGAGCAGGTAAGGAAGATTACCCTCGATTTTTCTCAGCACGTTATTTTCCGGAACATAGACCTTTGCGGCAGGAAGACCCCCTTTCAGGCAGGTAACATATACTTCCGGCACCCCATCATGGTCGAGATCGGCCACATCTACGCTGATGATAATTTCATCTGCCTCAAACACGACTTCAGAGAGAAACTGCAGCTTCTCGCCTTTAAGGTAGTAACCCAGATTGTGCTCCCCGGTTATGAAAACCTCGGTTCCTTCGGCGCCTCTGCTCCTGCCGCTGGCGATACCGTTAAATGTTTCGGCCAGCCGTTGGCTGACCCACGGTTTTTCGGGCGGCTTCTCCGCTGTTGACGGTTTGGGTTTGGGTATGGCTGCCGGTTTGGCTAATGCTTTTGCTTTGGGTGTTGCTGCCGGTTTGGATTCCGTAAGGGGAGCTTTCTTCGCAACAGCCGGCAACGATTTGCCGGCAACAGGAGTCGCGGCGGCAGTTGCTGCTCTTTCTGTCAGGGCCGGATTCCATTTCATGAGCGCACGCTGCAGTCGATTGGCCATGTCAACGACGGACGGTATCAGCTCATTCTGGGTCTCACCCTGAACGAATACCCGGTCAATAAAAACACCCGCGTTGGTTTTGATCAGGGCGTCAAGGCTGAAAACAGTGCCAAAGACAATATAGCTCCCCACAATCTGGATTTCTGCCTCGGACTGGTTTTCCACCGCCTGAATCTCGTCGTTATTCAGCCGGGACATGAGCAATGTCTGTAATCCCAGCTTTAACTCTTCCCTGTTTTCAGGAGTGGATACCGAGAACCTCGTTACGTAGGCTTTAAGTTTGGCGGCATGGCAAGTCTGGCTCCCAAGGAGCAACAGCAGCAGTATGACGAAACAGTAACAGGGCTTGTTCATGAACATTCCTCACGAGTAGGCAGACAGGGAAGAGCCGCCATGCCAGGCAGTCGCATAGCGATGGGATGGTATTAACTGAAGTGCGTTTGCAAAATAGCTTTTTTTTTAATTTCTGTCAAACATGCAGCTTCAGGTCAGACTGAAGGAATATCCGACAATAAAGCCCGGCGGGAAACTCCCGCCGGGCTTTATTGCTGCATGGCTGATATTTTGCTGCGGCAGTCAGCCCTGCCGGGCCAGCCGGCGGGCAATGATGTCGTGATTGAGCCACCAGGCATGAGCCTTTGGTTCCCACATGCTGTCAAGGAGCAGCTTGCCGACCCCGTTTACTACGGCAGCGGAGAGGGCCGCACAGACTATCTCCTTCGGGTTCCTGTTCATGCCCATGAGAAGAGCAGAGCAGTCCAGCATCAGCTTCGCCTGTTCCGGGGTGTTGTGGTGGGGCCAGGTCTCAAAAGCGGCGAATTTATCCAGTATTGGCGAAGCAAGGTAGCTGTTTGCCGCTGCCAGCATCTGCTCGATCGTCACATCGTCACGCAGCAGCTTGCAACACTCCTGCCGCAGTTCCGCTGAAACAGCTTCGGCACCTTCTTTGTCCACTGCTTCAAGAAAGGCATAGAGGGAGATCTCCACACCCATGAACAGGGCGCTGGAGTTGGTCTGGATTTCCGGCGAGTTGAACACGCAGGCGCCGATGCCTCTGCTCATGGCATCTGCGGCAATAGCCTCCAACCGGATCTTGGCCCATCCGGGGACGTAGGGTGTGTAGGACTGCCATTTATAAATGCCGTTGACCAGCACTTCGCAGCCGTGGTAGCCATAGGCCGAATAGGCAGCCTTGTGGCCCCTCTTGATGATTGCTTCACGGAGCCGGGCAGTTGCCTCTATCAGGTGGGCAAAGGTATCGGCTGTCACCTCGTCGAAACTCAGTTTGCACAACTTCCCGAGGTCCGAATTCCAGAAGGCTGCCGATGAAAGGTATCTCTCACCCTGGCCCTTGAATACCCGGTTGAATATCGGCATCAGCATACGCACCCGGGGCATGCCGCCACCGATAATATGGGCGAACAGTACGTTTGCATCGGCAGGGATCAGCTTTTCCAGCTCCACTACCACTGACGCCAGGTTAGCCTTGAAGCGGTCAAGCCCGAGCAGCCGCGATTTTTCGATGTGATCCCAGTCGAGCCGCACGGATTCCCAGGCATCCGGCTTCACCCCCTTGAGCTGGTCGGCCGGGGAGAGGTCGTCGTCTGCCGGCTGCAGGTCGAAGCCTGCCTCCAGCGGGATGTTTATCACTCTCCCCCCAAGATTCTGCTCGGCTTCGCTCAATTCGGCAGCGGTCAGACGCCGCAGGGTGCCGTCCGCATCTCTTCGCCCCACAGTGGTGCCGATTATGGTCATCCCGCGCCTTGCTGCCTCTTCCACTATGCCGTTGGCATAGCCGCGACCGAACAGCTCGCCGCAGAGGACAAGGACGTCCCCTTTGCCGTAACCGGATCTGGCCGGCAATTCACGCATCGGATTATAACTGGTCATACTTTCTCCTTGTTGATTTGTTCTGGCGCCGCGTTTTTGTACGTTTCAAAACTTTTCTTTATAGCAGAATCAGCCTGAATAAGCACTTGTTTTTTACTTTGTCTTTCATTAAGAGATAAACCCGGGAGATGTGTATGCTGCAGGCATTGGTTATGAAACTGCCGCTGCATTAGCCGGTTGACTCTGTCGACCGGGGAGGTATAATCCACCCTGGTCTTTTCCGGATCTTTTTTCTTGTTATCGCTGCAACCCGCCTGGAAGCGCCGATTATAGGCCGTATCTCTGCAGTAAACGCATTTACCGGGTATCTGCCTGCCGGCCGATAAACCGGACTAAATAGAGCAAAAGGAACCCGCATCTTGAGCATATTCCACCTCTCAAAAAATTACCGGATCGCCCGCCGTCTGAGAGAAATCATCAATGTCTTTCTGGGCCACGGCTTTGGCAACCTTATCGATCAGATCCACCTCGGCAACTTCATCCCCTTTACCAAACGGCTCAAGTCATTCCGCAACTGGCCGAACATCCTCCGTGGTCCTTACGCCCCGCAGCGCCTCAGAAAGGCCTTTGCGGAACTGGGACCCACCTTTATCAAACTTGCCCAGGTGATTGCCTCCCGCCCTGACCTGGTACCGACACGCTTTGCCTCCGAATTCCAGCTGCTGCAGGATCAGGTCCCTCCCTTCCCCGGCGAGACCGCGCTGCGGATTATCGAGGAGGAGCTGACCCTTCCACACGGGGAGATCTTCCTCGATTTTAATCCTGTGCCGATGGCGGCCGCCTCTATCGGCCAGGTACATACGGCCACGCTCCGCGATGGTTCGGAGGTGATCATCAAGGTGCAACGCCCCGGGATCGCCGCCCAGATTGAAACTGACATCGAAATCCTCTTTACCGTGGCCCGGCTGATTGAGACCCATATCCCGGAAAGCCTCTTCCTGAACCCGGTCGGCATTGTGGTGGAGTTCCAGAAAACCATCCGCCGCGAATTGAATTTCCGCGATGAGGCGAGGAACTGCATCCGCTTTCACCGGCTGTTCCAGGATTTTCCGGGAGTCCGGATTCCGCGGCTGTACAACGAATACACGACGGACAAGCTACTGGTGATGGAACGGATCAGGGGGGTGAGGATTGATGACCTGGAAGGGATAACCGCCATGGGGCTCGACCGGAAGCGGATCGCCCAGACCGGCGTCGATGCCTATTTCAAGAGTGTTCTTGAGGACGGATTTTTCCATGCGGATCCCCATCCCGGCAATCTTCTGGTTACCCCGAGCGGCGACATCGGCTTTCTTGACTTCGGGATGTGCGGTACGGTAACCGACGAGCTGAAGGCAATTCTGGTGAACATCTTTCTCGCTTTTATTACCCGTGATTTTGACCTGCTGGTGGATCAGCATGTGGAGATGGGCTTCATCCCCGAAGACGTTGATATTGATACCTACCGGCGTGACTTCAAGGAGGATCTTGCCGACTTCATGGAGCCGCTGCACGGGATTCCCCTGAACGAGGTGGATTTCGGCGAGTACCTCGGCACGGTTCTGAAGGTGATCATCAAGCACAAGATGAAGATCCCCTCGGAGCTCCTCCTGATCCACAAGGCGCTGCTTCTCATCCAGGGGGTCGGCACTACGCTCGATCCGGATTTCGACATCGTCTCCGCCTCCAGGCCGTACCTCGATAAAATGGCCAATGACCAGAGCAATCCGGAGCGGATCGCCCGCAAAACCCTGAAACATCTCCACGAAGGGGCCGAGTTCATCACGCTGCTGCCGAAGCAGCTGAAACGGATCCTGAGCAAGATTATCAGGGACGACTTCAATCCCAAGTTTACCATTAAGGGACTTGATCAGCTGGCGCGTGACGTTGACCGCTCCAGCAACCGCATTGCCGTCGCCATGATCATCAGCGCCACGCTCCTCAGTTCCGCCATTATGCATGCCCTGCAGGTGGGGCCTTCAGTTTACGGTTTTTCGGTTATGGGTTTCTTTGTTTTTGGTTGTGCCGTACTTCTCGGCATCTGGCTCATCGTCTCGATCATCAGGTCGGGGCGTCTGTAGTCCTGTTACTTTATTCAGCCGAAGGTCACCATGTCAGTTACTGAAAACAACCGGGAGCGGACCGTTCGCTCTCTCCCCTGGGGGGAGGTTTCTTCGCCGCTGATGCTGGCGCCGATGCAGGGGCTTACCAATCAGGCTCTGCGGGCCCATTTCATCGAGCGGGTCAGGCCCGACGCGGTTTTTACCGAATTCATGCGGGTCAATCCGGCAGCAGCGGTAAAAAGGCTGTCAACGGTTGATCTGCAACAGATGTCTGCTGCCGAGGATGGGGTGCCGCTGGTGGTGCAGCTGGTGGGCCATGGCTGCGAAGCGCTGGTCTCTGCTGCCCGGGCAGCTCAGGAAGCAGGGGCAATACATCTCAATCTCAATATGGGTTGCCCTTACGGGCGGATGAAAAGCGGCCTGACCGGCGGCGGCATGCTCCGGCGCCCTGCCGATCTTCTGGAGGTGATTCCGGCGCTGCGCGAAGCAATAACCGGCACCTTTTCCGTGAAGCTGCGGGCAGGCTACGAAGACCCGGAGCAGATATTTTCCCTGCTGCCGCTGTTCGAGTCGGCCGGCGTCGATTTTCTGGTGTTGCACTCCCGCACGGTGGTGCAGCAGTACGCCGGTTATGCCGACCATGGCATCACCGCCAGGGTGGTGCAGGCCACCAGCCTGCCGGTGATCGCCAACGGCGATATCAGGAGTGCGGCGGATGGAGAACGGGTGCGGCAACAGACCGGTGCCGCCGGGCTGATGCTGGGACGTGGGGCGATTGCCGATCCGCTGCTTTTCCAGCGTTTGCGAGGTCTGGCAGATCCCGCCCCGGACCTTGATGTTCGCCGTGCAGAACTCGGCAGCTACCTGCAGGATATGCTGGGGCGCTACCGCGTCCTGTTCTGCGGCGATATGCAGGTTCTGGGGAAACTGAAGGCGATCATCTCGCAGATGGATGATCCCGGACTGGTAAAAGAGCTCAAGGGACTGCGGCGGGCCGCTAACCTGCGCAGTTTCACGGCGCTGCTGCAGGAGCCGGGATAACCATGGCAGAGTCACCGCTCTACGACCATCGCTGCCTGCTGGAGCTGGCAGCCATGCGGATGCCATTTGGCAAGTATGCCGGCAGAAGGCTGGTCGATCTGCCTGAGCCTTATGTTGTCTGGTTCGCCAGGCAGGGATTTCCCGCGGGGAAGCTGGGGGAGATGCTGCAGACGGTTTACGAGATCAAGGTCAACGGCCTGGAGTACCTGTTTGCGCCGTTGCGCGACTGATGGGCTACTGTGCTACTGAACACAAAAAAGGGGGCTGCCATTCGGCAGCCCCCTTTGCTTTTATAAACGGATGAAGCTTCAGGACTATTTAGTGGTGTCAGTTGATCCGCCCAGAGCAGCATGGGCTGCGGCCAGACGGGCGATCGGCACCCGGAAGGGCGAGCAGGAGACGTAATCAAGCCCGGCATTGTGGCAGAAGATAACTGATGCCGGGTCGCCGCCATGTTCGCCGCAGATGCCGAGTTTGATCTTCGGCTTTACCCCCCGGCCCAATTCACAGGCCATCTTCACCAGCTTGCCGACGCCGTTCTGATCGAGCGAAACGAACGGATCTTCCGGCAGCAGGCCGGCTTCGACATAGAACGGGAGGAATTTGCCGGCATCGTCACGGGAAAGACCGAAGGTGGTCTGGGTCAGGTCGTTGGTGCCGAAGGAGAAGAAATCGGCTTCAGTGGCAATCTCGTCGGCGGTGAGCGCTGCCCGCGGCAGCTCGATCATGGTGCCGATCAGGTACTCGAGCTGTACGCCGTAGCGGGTAATGACGTCGTCACAGATCCTGACTGCGTTGGCACGCAGCTCCTTCAGTTCCGATACCGTGGCGATGAGCGGGATCATGATTTCCGGGATGATGCTGAAGCCTTCATTTTTGACCAGTTCACAGGCAGCTTCCATGATTGCCTGCACCTGCATGTCGTAAATTTCCGGGTAGGTGAGGCCGAGGCGGCAGCCGCGATGGCCGAGCATCGGATTGAATTCGTGCAGGAAATCGATCTTGTTTCTGAGTTGCTGCGCCGGGACGTGCATTGTTTTCGCCAGCGACTCGATATCCTTCTCCTCCTGCGGCAGGAACTCGTGAAGGGGCGGATCAAGTAGGCGGATGGTTACCGGCAGCCCCTTCATCTCCCTGAAGATGCCGATGAAATCCCCTTTCTGCATCGGCAGGATTTTGGCGAGGGCTTTCTGCCTCCCTTCCAGCTCTTCGGCCAGGATCATCTCCCGCACGGCGGCTATCCGGTCTGCCTCAAAAAACATATGCTCGGTGCGGCAGAGGCCGATCCCTTCGGCGCCGAACTGGCGGGCGACTTTCGCGTCGTGCGGCGTATCGGCATTGGTTCTCACCCCGAGTTTCCTGAAGCTGTCCACCCAACCCATAAGCGTGCCGAAATCGCCGGTCATCTCCGGAGAAACGGTTGGCACTTCGCCAAGCATCACCTCACCGGAGCTGCCGTCAAGGGTGATGATATCACCTTTTTTAATCACTTTTCCGTGTCTGGCAATGAATGACTCGCCCTTGTAATCGACCTTGATCTCGCCGCAGCCGGCAACGCAGCATTTTCCCATCCCTCTGGCGACAACCGCAGCGTGGGAGGTCATGCCACCGCGGGCGGTGAGTATCCCCTGGGCGGCGTTCATGCCGTGAATATCCTCCGGGCTGGTTTCGATCCTGACCAGAATGACCCGGTTGCCGGTTTTTGCGGCTGCCTCTGCCTCGTCGGCGGTAAAGACAACAGTGCCGGATGCGGCGCCGGGTGAGGCCGGCAGTCCCTTGGCAATGACCTCTTTTTTCGCTTTGGGGTCGAGTGACGGATGGAGCAGTTGGTCGAGCTGGGACGGGGCGACCCTGAGAACAGCGGTTTTTTCATCAATCAGCCCCTCGCAGGCCATATCAACTGCGATCTTTATGGCTGCATTGCCGGTCCGCTTGCCGTTGCGTGTCTGCAGCATGTAGAGCCTGCCATTTTCAATGGTGAACTCGATGTCCTGCATATCCTTGTAATGTTTCTCCAGAGTGATGCGGATAGCTGCCAGCTGTTGGTAGCATTCGGGGAGCACCTCTTCCATTGCCGGCAGATCGCCCGGCTTCTTCTGGTAGAGATTGATCGGCTGCGGGGTTCTGATGCCGGCGACAACATCCTCCCCCTGGGCATTGACCAGGTATTCGCCGTAAAAACAGTTTTCGCCGGTAGAGGGGTCGCGGGTAAAGGCGACGCCGGTGGCGCAGTCATCGCCCATATTGCCGAAGACCATGGACTGGACGTTGACGGCGGTTCCCCAGTCTGCCGGGATGTTGTTGAGCTTGCGGTAGGTGATGGCGCGCTGGTTCATCCATGAACCGAAAACGGCGCCGATAGCGCCCCAGAGCTGTGCCTGCGGCTCTTCCGGGAATTCCTGGCCAAGCTCCTCCCTGATGGCCGCTTTGAAGGCTGCTACCAGTTCCTGCCAGTCCTGTGCAGTAAGATCGGTGTCGAGATGAGCGCCGCGCTCCTCCTTTTTCTGCTCCAGCAGGTGCTCAAGGACATGCTTGTTCATCCCCATGACGACATCGGCGTACATCTGCACAAAGCGGCGGTAGGCGTCATAGGCGAAGCGCTCGTCGCCGCTCTCGGCGATGATGCCTTTGACCGTTTCATCGTTGAGGCCGAGATTGAGAATAGTATCCATCATCCCTGGCATGGAGGCGCGGGCGCCGGAGCGGACCGATACCAGCAGCGGGTTTGCCGGGTCGCCAAAGGTGCGCCCCATCAGCTTCTCTACCGCGGCAAGATGGCTGATTACTTCGGCTTTAAGGGTAGCGGGGTAAGTTTCGTTGCTGGCATAGTAGAAGGTGCAGACCTCGGTCGAAATGGTGAAGCCGGGAGGGACGGGGAGGCCGATGCTGGTCATCTCGGCCAGATTCGCCCCTTTGCCGCCGAGGAGGTTCTTCATCGATGCATCGCCTTCACCCCTGCCGTTACCAAAAAAATAGACATACTTTGCTGCCATTTCGTTCTCCTTGGTTAATTTAATGGTGGATTCAAGTTCGAAGTGCAACAGCCAGTGGTGGTTTGGTGTAACACATCTCCACCCCGAATAACACCTCATGCGGTGACCTGAATCCTAATACTTTACGTGGTCTGTGATTTAGTCGTTCTACCGCCCACTGCACT
>JBBRBA010000005.1:0-72437 GCA_038206285.1 Geobacterales bacterium | reverse complement strand
CGGGCAGATGTGACAAAAAATCATTCTCAACCTTGAGCTTGCCGATCAGGCGGTGAAGGTCGGCAACTTCGCTATCATGGCTGACTTCTTTCTTCTTACCTTTGCCAAAAAGGTCAGGAGCGTTTTCTATCAGCTCCTGTTCCCAGCGATTGATCTGGGTCGGATGAAGCTGAAACTCGCTGGCAAGCTCTGCCATGGGTCTTAATCCCGACAGTGCGGCCAAGGCTACCTTGGCCTTAAATTCTGCGCTGTGACGTGTACGATGTTGTGGCATATGAACGCTCCTCTCAATGTAGGTCGGTTCATTGCTTATACCCTTGCCTCAAAAAGCGCAACCACTTCAGGTATGGTAGGCTGGGGATATTGGACACCATAATGTGTGTTAAAGTTGCCATCATACAGGACCTGTCCATTGGAAAGTATCCTACGTCAGATAAGAAAGCTGAATTATATGAGAAAAGTACGAGATATGATTAAACATTTGTTGTTGTTAGTTAAAGCGGGCTGCTTGAAATTTGGAATTGACATCAGGCGATACATGCCTGGGAATTCCTACTGGGCATCGCTTGAGAGGATGCTTGTTCACCAGGAAATTGATCTTGTCCTTGATGTGGGAGCGAATACGGGACAGTTTGCCATGATGCTCAGGAAGAGCGGTTACAAGGGACGGATTGTTTCATTCGAACCGCTTAAAAGCGCTTATGATCAACTCGTTCGCCAGGCTGAAGGTGATCCGCTCTGGACGGTCGCACCTCGTATGGCAATTGGGGATATGGATGGAGAAACATCGATCAATATTTCTGCAAATTCGGTCAGTAGCTCAATCGCCGGTATACTGAAAGCCCATCTCGATGCGGCTCCTGGTTCAGTTTATGTCGGGAGTGAAATTATACAGATTGCTCGTCTCGATTCAGTAGCTAAAGCCTTTGTCCCTGTTACTGCACGAACATTCCTTAAAATAGACACTCAAGGGTATGAATCACAGGTTTTGGCAGGTGCTACGCAATTGATTCCGTTACTTAAAGGGTTACAGTTGGAAATTTCCCTTCTGCCCCTGTATGAGGGGAGTGGTGCCTTTATTGATATAGTTAGAAGTATTATTGACTCGGGTTTCGAGTTTTACGGATTTTTTGATGCATTTTCAGATCAGCGGACAGGGCGTATGCTTCAAACAGATGCAATTTTCTTTCGGGTAATGGATTAGGCTCTGAGATCTGATGAACGTTCTTTTTAATAGATACCTGCAAGCACAGGCTTTTCTGTGACGGTTCATGTTCTATCGGTGAATTCCACCGCAGATTCCGACTTTCCCAAACACCACCTTCGCCACATTTCCCGATAAGCACTTTCGACATCGTGCGCAAAAAGTTCCGCATTACAAAGGCACGATTGAGCCATTTTCTTCCGAAGTGTCATTCGCAATTCTCTTCGCCAGGATTCATCATCAGCGATTCGAATGGCAATCTCCACGTATTTTTTGGGATCTTTAGCTATCAAGTCCCCAAGATCTACTGCACTCAAAATGCTCGTCCCCACTCGCGCCGCATGTCGATCTCCGACAAGTGTGACAACTGGAACCCCCATCCATAACGATTCAAAGGTTGTTGTTGTTCCGTTATAAGGAAACGGATCAAGGGCGATATCCATGTGACGATACATGTCAAGATGGGAAGCTATTGTCGCCTCGGCTGGTAAAAGCAGCAATCTTGTTTCTTCGATTCCCAACTGGTGGAACATTTTGAGGTAACGGTCTCGCATCGAAAGACTTTGCGAAAAGATATAATGCTTGAGTAGCAACCTTGAACCCGGAACTTTATGCAGAATCTCTGCCCACAGGTTAATTACTGTCTCCCCAATCTTGGTAAGATTATTAAAGGATCCGAAAGTTACAATACCTGCCTCTATTGAGGGCGGCAGTGCGACAGCTGGCGCGTCGTCAGGGGGAGAGTAGCAGAGAAATGAATGCGGGAGACGAACAAGCGTTTCAGCATAGTAGCGGTCTGAATCTCCTGGAGGGTCTGCAATTGCATCGGTCAATCGGTAGTCAATGCTCGTTAGACCGGTGGTGTTTGGATAGCCCAGCCATGTTACCTGAACCGGTGCAGGTTTCTCTGCAAATACACAGAGACGATTTTTTTTGCCGGTGTGTCCGTTCAAGTCGACAAGAATGTCGATATTGTCGAGGCGGATAAGCTCTGCCAGCATTTCATCGGCCATCGTCCGTGAATTTACCCATACATCGGCCAGCTTTTGCAAACGTTTAGTGGTTTCATCCGGGGCTGAGACATCGCTGTAGCAAAACAGCCGGAAGGAGTTTTTATTGTGCGCCCGCAACAGCGATTCGAAAAAGAACGAAACCGGATGACGGCAGAAATCTGTAGAAACATAACCGACGCGCAACTGCCGGTCGGCATCGTTGCTGTTCTCAAGGGATATCCTGCGAGAGGCCGGAACGGCCGCTTGAACGGACTCCCATTTCCTGCTCGCGGAATAGATATCTTCAGAGGAGTAGCTGTCGGAATAATTCATTAGCATAAGCAGATTGGAGTTAGCCTTGGCAAAGTCAGGTTTGATAGCCAACGCCCTGCGAAAATTCATAATTGCAGCGGCGATCTGCCCTTCATACGCAAGCGTGCTGCCAAGGTAGCAATAGGCTTCGGGCAAAGATGGATTTATTTCAATGGCTTTTCGGCAGGCGTCTGCAGCTTCTTTTAACCTTCCCATAAACAGCAGGGCATGGCCCATTTCCGCCAGAGCCTCCGCAAAGCGCGGGCTGGCGCGAAGAGCTCTCTGGTATGCCTCCACTGCCTAGCCAAATTTGCTCCGCATCTTGAAATCATTGCCTGATTTAAAATCTTTGTCAGAGATATCTTGTGACATTCTTTTCCTCTTTCGTGTAAGCGTATAATCGTCTCACGAGACAACTCAGTTTATAAAAAAGCAATTCAACAGCATTTCAAGCAATTCTCTGGCCGCAACAAAATAGACTCTTTCCACAGAAAGAAAATGCAGCAGCGAGCAGAGCACAAGCAGTACTACCACGCCGATGCGGAATGGCGGAGAAAGTTTTTTAAATCTTGCCGTTGCCATAGTCTCCGTTCAGATACAGGCCAACGGACTGATCTTGATAAGTTATCGTTGTGATCTTGATTGCCGTATAACCGGCCACCGGCCTCTCAAGTGAATAGAATCTGCGCAGGCGGCGTTTTTCAGTGACAAGACGCTCATAGCCGCTCTGCACCAGGATGATGTCGTCCATCGTTGCCGCTTCAGCGGTAACTCTCAAGCCGTAGGCCAGGGGATGGGCAGTTACCAGCGGCAGACCTTTCACTAAAAACGGCTGTAATGACCTGGCAGCTTCAACCGCATCCGGCCATCTTTGCCGGTAAAAGTTACGCAGCCTGTCCAGTTTAACCGGGTTCATGCAAAACTTCTTGTCAATCAGGAGACTGCCGAGCTCATTGGTTGTCACTACAAGGTATTCATCCAAGGGCAGGACATCATCCAGCGCAATCTTATAACCGTAATAGCTGATCTGACGTTTTACGAGCTTCCCAAAGCTATACCGGTCAGGGTAAGCGAGATAGAGCAGCGCCTCTGCCCGGATACCTTTGTCTTTATAGAGATTAATCACCCTGTTCTGCAGCCTGCTGCCGTACAACGGCGCCAGGGCGACAAGCCCGGGGTGGGATGCAATATAACAGTTGAGACCTGGCTTGTTATCCCTGGTAAGAAGATCCAACGGTTCCCAAAAATCGCTGAGCAACGGATAAACCGGGTTGGCAGCAGCTACATAGCGATATTCTGAAGGCTGCTGCCCGTTTCTTATGTCGGCAAAGGGTTGGTCCAGTCGGTAGGAGGGCATCGTCGAGCGTGACATCAGCCCCAGGGTGAACAACGAAAAAACTACACAGGCAATCTTGATCGTGGCGATATAGACTCTGTCATGAACCATCATCATGACAGCCCCGATTGAAAACAGGCCGATCGCTATGACAAACAGGGCCAGTCTGCCATCGTACAACAATTCCTTGCTGGTTACCGCCAGCAGCATTAAAAAACCAATCGGCAGATAGATGCACGGTAGCAGGCGTTCGATAGATAAACGCTGTTTGCCGAAGAGTTCATACGAGCATAAAATGAGCCACGATGGAAATCCCAGCCCCCAGAACACCAGTCCGAAACCGCCGTCATAGGAGCCGAGGCCGATATCCTCAACCGGAAACTGCAGAAACCAGGAGCGGATATTCAGCAAAATATTAGCCGACAAACTCTGATTTCCACCTGCCATGAAACCCATCCCCGGTGCACTGATGTTCATCGGATAGAAAGGGTTTCCCATGACTGCGAAGTTTCTGATGTACCACCAACAGCAGAGCATTATCACCAACGGGAGATAGAGCCTCAGGTGTCGTTTATGGCCCGACAGCATCTTCCAGAGCATGATAGCCTGCAGGGGAAGTGCCAGGAAAAAAGCAGAGTATTTCATGCCTGAGGCTATGCCTATGGCGGCGGCAGCGCAGCAGGCATAGAGAGCTTGCGGTTCCTGCGAATAACGGACGGTATAATAGATCCCCAGCAGGAGAAACAGGGCTACCGGGACATCGATATAGTTGGATCCGGCCTGCATGATTACCACCGGGCTCATTGCATAGAGCAGCGAGATGAACTGGGCGTGGTTCTCCCTGATCTGGGCGCTGCGTAACATTGCATGGACAACCACTATCGAGACGAGAACAAACAGCACGTTTACGGCATCGAGCATTGTGATGTCCGGCGAAAAACAGAGGGGCCACATAAAGAGAAGTTCGGCATTCTGCGGAAAAGCAAAATGCTGACGTATGTCCAGCGGCAGCAAGCTGATCTCATGTGTCTGGATATAGTTGAATATGGGGGGGAGGTGGTAAAACAGGTCGTCAATGCCGCGTAACGGTAGAAAATATGCCGCTGTCAGCACCCATGCGTAAGTTAGGATTACAATGGCAAGCAGCGTTTTGGTGAAAATATCTGTTCTGCCGGCAACTCTTCCTGTCCCCCCCGGATCCGCCCATATCTGTCCAGGCAACCGGAACTCTCCCCCCCGTTTGCCGCTGTAGACGATGACCAGAAGTGACACTGCCCCGTTCACGACAGCCAGCAGCAGCGGGTACAGCAATCCGCTGACACCGAGCACCAGTTCCGTAACGAGAATCTGGGCGGATGTCATCAAAAAAGGAAACAGGATCCTGTCCGCCCCGTAACTGCGGTTTGTGTTACAGGAAGGCAACAGCTGATAGTATGCTAGAAAAACAAAAGATGTCAGCAGTAGGCAAAGCATTTTAGCAGTCATGCCTGAACATTGGGAAACAGGTCTGACATGAGTCGACAGAACCGGTGCAGGCCTTTTTAAACGACGAGGAAAAGACGATAAAAAACCGGGCCAATAATAAAGAGATCATGCCGTGATCTGCCCTGAAGTATTTCGTGATAAAGCGCGTCAGGGTAATGTATGCAGGATTTTGTTTCACGCTGAAAGCGTACTATGAAATATGCAGGCTTTCAATCAATAAAGTCCCTGCCATGCTTTAGGTCCCCTATATCTGATCCATTGCCATTCATCCCGGACAAAAACAGATTGACAGCTTCCGGCTGGTCTGTTATAAAAATATTCCGTTTTGGGGCTGTAGCTCACCTGGGAGAGCGCTTGAATGGCATTCAAGAGGTAGTCAGTTCGATCCTGATCAGCTCCACCAATTACAACAAGGGGTTAGCTTATAGCTGACCCCTTTTTTGTATTATCACGTTAAGGGAAAAGATGAATCTACCGGTAATTGACCCTGTATTTCTGCGTGTAGGCCCACTCGAGTTCAGGTGGTATGGACTGATGTATATTCTCGGTTTTATCGCCGCCTATATTATCATCAGAATCCAGACGAAAAGACGCGGTATGAGCCTTTCTGCCGATGCTGTTTCCGACATAGTTTTCTTTATTGCCATGGGTGTAGTTCTCGGCGGCAGAACCGGTTATATTCTCTTCTACAACCTGGCCTGGTATCTGGCTCATCCTCTCAAGGTTTTTGCTGTATGGGAGGGGGGGATGTCATTTCATGGCGGCATGATAGGCGGAGTAATTGCCGCATTATATGTATTCAAAAAGAACCATCTGGATTTTTGGCAGATGATCGATATTGTTGCGCTTACAGCGCCTATCGGTCTTGGCCTCGGCAGGGTAGGAAATTTTATCAACGGTGAGCTTTTCGGCAGGGTGACAGACCGCCCCTGGGGGGTGGTTTTCCAGTCGGGAGGACCCATGCCGAGACATCCATCGCAGCTTTACGAGGCATTTCTTGAAGGGGTTGTGCTTCTGGCGCTTGTCTGGGGTATTGACAGGACAAACCCTCCGAAAGGGATTGTTTTCTGGACGGTTATTGCCGGTTATGGTCTGTTCAGGTTCATCGTCGAGTTTTTCAGAGAGCCTGATCAGCAACTCGGCTTCCTGTGGGGGGGGGCAACCATGGGGCAGCTCCTGAGCCTGCCGATGCTGGTGCTGGGTGTAATTATGATAGCAAGAGGTTTTATTGTTAATGAAGCTGCTTGATCATTTCAAGAATATTTCCGTCACTCTGTTTTCTGTACTCTACCGAGTCCATTAGCGTTTTTATGAGAAATATGCCGCGACCCCTGTCTTCCAGGGCATCAAAATCAGGTAAAGGTATTTCGTTTATATCAAAGCCTTGTCCATAATCGTAAATTCTGATGAATAATTTGTTGTCACTGATGTTTATCAGTATATGAACTGTCTCCTCCCGGTTATCCGGGTTGCCGTACTTGATGGCGTTCGTCATCGCTTCGGTAAGCACCAGGTTGATTTGATAGGCAAGGGTCTCCCGGTCACCGGAGTAACGGTCAATTTCCTTGGCGATATCTTCGCCGATTCTACCTATAAGGCTTAAGTACCTGGTCTGATTGGGTACTTTAATGTCGAGTTCTATCCCGCAGTTTTCCATGCCAACCTCTACTGTCATTTTCCGAGAGCATCCGTAACGGTCTGAAATATTTCGAACACCCGGTGAAGTCTGGTCAGCTCGAACATCGATTTAACCTGGGGTTGTAATGATGCCAGTCGCAAGGTGCCGTGGCTTGATGTCGCATTCTTGAAGCCGGAGACCAGAGCACCAAGCCCGGAACTGTCGATAAATCTGACATCTTTCAGGTCGACCAGCAGATTCTGGCTGCCTGATTCAAAGAGCTTTTGAAACTCAAGTTTGAGATCACCGGAGTTGTGAGCGTCAAGCCTTTCTTCATTGATATGGATTACTACATTTTCACCTATGATTTCAGTCATGAGATTCATATGCACACCTTTTTGTCAGTAATTTGATTATGGTGGATTATAGCATGTTGCCGCTGATTTGCTAGTCCTGTTGATCAATAACGGAATGTTCTACCCGCATGGCAACTATGGAGACATCGTCTGCAAGGCGGTTTGTTCCGGAAAAGCTTATGATACTCCGGTAAATTGCGTCGATAATTTGCTGTAAAGGTTCATCATGAATATCCTCCAGCAGCGCTGCCAGACGTTCTATGCCGAATGCCTCTTCGTCAATATTAGCGGCTTCAGTGACGCCGTCTGTGTAGAGGAGCAGTATGTCGCCGGGATCAAGAAGCGTTGCCCGGTCCTCAAAATTTACATTCTCTTTCACGCCGATTATCATTCCTTCGGCGTCAAGCGTCTGGCAGCGGCCTTCGGTAATTTTGTAAAGCAGCGGCTGATTGTGTCCGGCGCTGGAGTAAGTAAGCCACTGGGTAACTGTGTCGTATTTAATGTAAAACATTGAAATGAAAAGTTCAGCCCGGGTGAGATCATTCATCAGCAGAGCATTGAGGTTTGAAAGAATCTCTCCCGGCGTGCTGGTTATTTTGATCTGGGCGCGCAAGACGGATCTCGTCTCAACCATAATCAGCGCTGCACCTACATTGTGACCGGATACGTCGGCTATTACAGCATCGATAATCCTGTCGTCGCTGACGAAAAAATCGTAGTAGTCACCGCCAACATGTTCAGCCGGTACGCAGAGCGAGGCAATCTGGATTCCGGGTAGTAGCGGCGGCGCTTCCGGGAGCAGGGAGAGTTGAATCTGTTTGGCAATCTCCATCTCATGATTCACTGTGGCATTTATAAGCAGAGCCACATCCTTTTCGCGCTTCTCCTGCTCTCTGGCTTCACGTTCCTCCACGAGCTTTACTGCCTGCGCCAGCTGCCCTGCCAGACTGCTGAGAAGACTGATCAGTTCTTCGGTAAAAAGTCCGACAATCGAGGCGGAGAATACCGAAAGTACACCAAGCGGCTCACCCTCACCTATAATCGGTATGTGGGCGAAGGCGGCGAATGATTCAATGGGAGTAACTGCCCTGTTTGGATACCTGCTGATGTTTCTGGTATCGTTGGCAAACTGGGGGCGGCTGCTCGACAGCAGTTCGTTGATAAAGAAGTCTTCGCCCGGGAGAATTGAATCGGGCAGGTTTACCTCTCCGTATTGAGAGTGTTTTACTGAATATTTTACCAGTGATCCATCCGGCTGCAGCAAGCGGACTACACCCAGATCGAATTTGAACTCGGACAAAAGCAGCTCAAGCAGCTCTTTGGTGATCAAACGTAAATCATTGGACCTGTTCATGATTTCTGATGATCTCAGCCTGACATACAACGCCTCACGACTTTCTTCCAAAGATGAGCGGACAGATTTGAAGGCGTCATAGAATGATTCCATCTGTGAGCCGATATCGGAAAGATAGTTTTCGACAATTGCTTTGGCTGCAGCCGCACCGACTGAACCGGCAATCGTTTTTTCAGCAAAACGTTTCAGACTCGGAAGTTCAAACTCTGAAACCATACCGTTCTCGTCTATTTCGTGTTCGGTGAGATAGATGCTTATTGCTGCGTGTGCCTCCTTCTCGCCGATGAAGTTTTCCATCAGGTTGACGAATTCAATAATTGTAACCTGTTTCGAAAGCCGTTTTGTCTCCCATTGATCCGTATGCAGGCCGTTTGCATACGGATCGAGGAATTTTATGCTCTGCTCACGTTCTATTTCGTTCTGCTCCAGCAGGATCGAGAAGAGAAGGTAGCCGCCTATGTTGAAAAACATGCTCCAGAAGAGGGTGTTGCTCCACATTCCAAGACCGGTAAGGCCGAAAAGCTCGGTAGGTTTGAGGATGGCTAATCCGAACAGACCCTTTTCCAGCAGGTCGGTATCTATCCATCCCGATTTAATGAATGACGGTAACATCAGGGTATAGAACCAGACGGAAAAGCCGCCGAGTATGCCGGCGATAGCTCCGGCGGCATTACCTCTTTTCCAGTACATCGCCCCTATTACGGGAGGAGCCAGTTGGGCAGCTGCAGAGAATGATATCAGGCCGATATTCACCAGCATGAAAGTATTGCCGATTATCTGGTAGTAAGCGTAGCCGAGAAAAACGACGAGAAAAATGCTCATTCTTTTCAGCGCAAGAATAAGCGTTGACAATGACTCCTTGGTTCTAAGCCGCAGTAGCAGCGGCATGAAAAGATGATTCAAAAGCATGGTGGAGGTGGCCACTGATTCTGCTATCACCATTCCGGCAGCAGCCGAAAAACCGCCAAGGAATACAAAGAGAGCGAGCCAGGGATGACCGGTGTTCATCGGAATAGTCAGCACAAAATAGTCAGCGCCGTTGTTACTGCCGTTCAGGATTATTCCGGCAAAGGCGATCGGTATGACAAAGAAGTTGATGGCAAACAGATATGCCGGAAAGCGCCACATCGCTTCCTTGATATGATTTTCATCCGAATTCTCGATAACCATGATCTGAAACTGGCGCGGCAGGAGCATAACGCTCCCCATGGCCAGAAAGAGGTTGGTCGCCCAGTTTGCGTAGCTGAACTCACTGTTTTCTCCAAAGGTGGTCAACTGATGGAAGAGAGCCGGATGCGCAGCGCTCATCTTCTGAAAGATGTCACTGAAGCCGTCGAAAAGATAGTAGGTTACATAAATGCCCACAGAGAGGAAGGCAATAAGCTTGACAATGGATTCGAAGGCGATTGCTGCTACCAGACCTTCATGGCGCTCCTGTGTCGCCAGGGTTCGTGCTCCGAAAAGTATGCCGAAGATGCTGATGAACAAGGCAAATAGCAGGCCCGGATTCTTGATGAAAAACGACTCTTGCAGCAGCGGGGGGACCACAAAAGAAGGGTGCTGGCAGATAATGGCAAAGGTGCTTGAGACCGCTTTTAGCTGGAGGGCGATGTAAGGGATGATTCCCATGACCGCAATCAGGGTGATGATCGCTCCCAGGAACTGTGACTTGCCATACCTTGAACTGATAAAGTCGGCAATGGATGTTATATTGTTCTCTTTTGATATCCGGACTATTTTCCTGAGTATGAACCACCAGGTGAATGCCGCCAGCGAGGGCCCCAGATAGATGGCGATAAAATCCAGACCGGTGGTTGCTGCTCTGCCGACACTGCCGTAATAGGTCCAGGAGGTACAGTAGACGGTAATGGAGAGAGCGTAGACAAATGAATTTGAGACAATGCTCTTCCCTTTTTTGTAGCGGTCGTAGGCGTAGATGCCGACCAGGAAATGCAGACAAATGTAAAGCGCGACGGCTATGAAAAGGGTTTCAATGCCTATCATTTGTCAGTAGATCCGTCATCACGGCTACTTTCAGGTTTAATCGATCTGGTGAAAAGAAGGATGACCAGTATTGAGACAAACCAGCCGCCGATGATGTAGAAGTATAGTAACGGTATGCTCATAAAGGTTACATGTTTGTTGAATATATGAATGAAGGGATAATTGAGCATAATTATGCCGAGGATGAAGAAGATGATCCACGACTCCCTGAGACTGAGCCTTTTGAAAAAGCTGTGCTTTAAATGCTCCGGTTTCATAATTTATAAAATACCATATCTATCTCCTTTTACAACAGAGACATGCCACAGTTTTTCGGTTGAAACTCTTCCGGAAGTCTGCTATTTAATTTAGCTCGCCAGATTTTTGAATTATTATTATGAAGGAGTGTTTTAATGCTTAGGATATTTGATTACCTGTTCGGGATGTTCTCGAATGATCTGGCCATAGACCTTGGTACGGCAAATACCCTTGTTTATCTCAAAGGCAAGGGAATTGTCATTCGCGAGCCTTCTGTTGTGGCTGTTCAGAAGATGAATAACGGTCAGCAGAAGGTGCTGGCTGTCGGTATGGAAGCAAAGAAGATGCTCGGTCGGACACCCGGCAATATCACGGCAATCCGGCCGATGAAAGATGGTGTTATTGCCGATTTTGACATTACTGAAGAGATGCTCCGTTACTTCATTCACAAGGTGCATAATCGCAAGACTCTGGTCAGACCGAGAATAGTCATCTGTGTCCCCTCCGGGATCACCCAGGTGGAGAAAAGAGCTGTCAAGGAGTCTGCCGAATCTGCCGGCGCCAGGGAGGTCTATCTGATTGAAGAACCGATGGCTGCGGCTATCGGGGCAGGACTGCCGATAACCGAAGCGTCGGGAAACATGATTGTCGACATAGGTGGCGGCACAACCGAGGTTGCTGTCATATCACTGGCCGGCATTGTCTATACCAAATCAGTACGGGTTGGCGGCGACAAGATGGATGAGGCGATTGTGCAGTACATCAAACGAAAATATAATCTGCTTATCGGTGACCAGAAGGCTGAAACGATAAAGATTGAACTGGGCGAAGCGTATCCTGACGGTACTGTCCGTCGTATGGATGTCAAGGGGCGTGATCTGGTTTCCGGTATCCCTAAGACCCACGAAATAAACTCCGATGAAATCAGGGAAGCTCTCTCCGATCCGGTCAGTTCCATTGTGGATGCTGTCAAGATTTGTCTTGAGCGGACTCCGCCCGAGCTGGCCGCCGACATAGTGGATAAAGGGATTTTTCTTGCCGGTGGCGGAGCGCTGTTGCGCAATCTGGATCTGCTCCTGCGGGAAGAGACCGGCCTTCCGGTCTTTATTGCCGAGGATCCGCTCTCCTGCGTTGTTCTCGGTTCCGGCAAATCACTTGACGAACTTAATCTGCTCAGGAGTGTTGCCGTCAGCTCCTGAACTGCTCCTGCCTGATGGAGATAAGGGCTGAAGGGTGACCTTTGGCTCTTTTTTTATATGACAGATTATCCTTTAGATATAATCATTCCGGTATGGAACAGTCCTGTTGAAGTCAGGGCTGCGCTTGCATCCTTTGCCGCCGATTCGCCGACGGCTCGTCTGGTAATGGTAAACAACGGCTCTGAAAGAGAGACCGAAGCCATTCTGCACGAATTTGCCGACGCGCTTGATTCCCGTGCGCTCCTGCTTTCTACCGGGAGGAATATCGGTACGGTAGCTGCTCTTAATCTCGGCTTGTCAAGGTCCACAGCGGCATTTGCCATGGTTGCCAATCCTTTTGTCAGGATGACTTCCGGTTGGTTCGATCCGGTACTATCTTTTTTTGACCGGACAATGGATGCCGGAGCAGTTAGCCTGCGGAGCGATCCCGGGGTTCACACTGAGGCCGATTACGGTTCATTCGCAACAATGGTTTTGAAAAGAGAGTTGTTTCTGCGCGCTGCCGGTTTTGATGAAAATATGGATGGTGCTGTCTGGGCGCTACGTGATTTTTCCCGCAAAGCTACTGCCTGCGGCTATAAGACTTTTTCGGTCTGCAGCAGACAAATGCTGGTTGGCAAGCATCAGGAACTCGGCTCTCAGGCAAGGCGCGTGCAAAGGGTGACTGCTGCGAGGCAACTTTATGTCGACAGGTGGGGCGAGCCGGCTACTTACCTGATCATCAGCACTGATTTTATCCCGGGCGAGAGTATCGCTCTTTTCAAAGAGACGCTGCTTGCCGCAGCCAGGCAGGGTGACCGGGTTACAGTAGCTGCTGCGGGCAAATCAGGGAAGTTGCTGGCTCAGGAAGGTTTTTCCGCTTTGCACGAAAACATATCTTTTCTTCCTCTGCCGCGGTTTTTTGCCGACAGAGCGCTGCGCAAAGCTGTTGACCAGATAGTCAGTGAGGATGCCGGCGCTATGATGATAACTGCTGACGAATCTGACCTGCTCCCGCTGAAAAGTTTATCTTTTGCCGATTTTACTGCCAGACTTAAGCAGAGAACAGAAAGGTTTTACAAGGGAGGGGTTCATGCTTGAGAGTATCAGGCAGCAGTTGCGTGACCATAGAGCGGTCATTGATGAAATTGAACACTCTCTTACGGCAACTGTTGCTGCGGTTGTATCTGTTATGGCGGAAGCATTTGCCCGGGGCAACAAGCTCCTTGTCATGGGAAATGGGGGCTCTGCTGCTGATGCGCAGCACTTTGCCGCCGAAATAATCGGCAGGTTCAAGCTGGAGCGTCCGGCTCTTCCGGCCATTGCCCTGACAACTGACAGCTCGATTCTGACAGCAATAGGCAACGATTACGGTTTCGATGCAATCTTTACCCGCCAGGTTGAGGGACTTGCCGCCAAAGGCGATATTGTTGTCGGCATCTCCACCAGCGGCAACTCGCCAAATGTCAAAGCAGCCCTTGAAAAAGCAAGAGAAAAGGGCTGTATTACTGTCGCCCTTCTCGGTAGAGACGGCGGTGCCATAAGAGAGCTTGCCGATATTGCGCTGGTTGTGCCGAGCTTTGACACGCCGAGAATCCAGGAGGGACATATCACCATCATTCATATCATCTGTGATCTCCTTGAAAAACGGTTGTTTGCCGGCAGATCCTGATGCTGCATATGCCACGACGGGCGGTTTTCATTGACAGGGACGGCACCCTGAACGAGGAGAGCAGCTACCTTTACCTGCCTGAAGATTGCCGGTTTATCCCCGGTTCCATCGATGCAGTGGCTCTGCTTAATGCAGCCGGTTTTCTGGTGGTTGTCGCCACCAATCAGTCTGGAATCGCCCGCGGCTATTACACGGAGACTGATCTGGAAAAACTGCATGAATACATGGCGTGCGAACTGGAAAGCAGGGGCGCCAGAATTGACGGCTGGTATTACTGTCCACACCACCCGGATTATCCGTCAGCCGCTGATGACTGCTCATGTCGCAAGCCTCTTCCCGGGATGCTCTGGCGTGCTGCGCAAGAGCTGGAGATTGATCTGGCGTCTTCCTGGATGATAGGTGATAAAAGAGCAGATATTGAAGCCGGCATTGCTGCCGGCTGTAAGCCGATTCTGGTGTTGACTGGCTATGGTGCGGCTGAACATGCTGCGCTGGCTGCCACTGCAACAGTTTGTGATAATCTTTATGCTGCAGCACGCTATATAGTTGCAACCGAAACGGAGGGGTAAAGGTATGCCGATAAAAAAAGGAATTCTTCTCGCCGGCGGAGCCGGCAGCCGTCTCTATCCGCTGACGCTTGTCGCCAGTAAACAGCTGCAACCGGTGTATGACAAGCCAATGATCTACTACCCGTTGTCAACTCTCATGATGGCCGGGATAAATGACATCCTGATAATTTCTACCCCCCATGATACCCCGCGATTTGAGGCGCTTCTCGGGGACGGCTCACGATGGGGCATCAGCATTTCCTATAAAGTCCAGCCGGAGCCGAACGGTATTGCCCAGGCTTTCCTGATCGGCGAAGAGTTTATCGATGGTGATCCGGTAGCGCTTATTCTCGGTGACAATATTTTTTACGGGAAGATGGCGTTGGAGAGGCTGACCAGTGAGTTTTCCGGCGGCGCCATGATATTCGGCTATTATGTCAATGATCCGGAGCGTTACGGCGTGGTCGAATTTGACGAATCAGGGCGTGCCGTTGGTATTGAAGAGAAGCCGTCCGTACCTAAATCAAGTTATGCCGTGCCGGGGCTCTACTTCTATGACAACAGTGTTGTGGCTGTAGCGAAGAGCATATCCCCTTCAGCCAGGGGAGAGCTTGAGATTACCGATGTCAACAGGGAGTACCTGAAGCAGGGGACACTCATGGTGGAAAAACTCGGCCGCGGCATCGCCTGGCTTGATACCGGCACCCATCAAAGCCTGCTCGAAGCAAGCCACTTTATCGGTACCCTAGAGGCGAGACAGGGGCTCAAGATTGCCTGTCTTGAAGAGGTTGCTCTCCGTATGGGGTACATTGACTGTCGCAAGATGGCGGAAGTCATAGAGCAGACGCCCAAGTCGAGCTACCGGGATTATCTTGTGAGGGTATACAACGAAGCCGGTCTGTGTGGTTAGGCGAAATATGAAAAAGCATACAGCGCAGGTTCCGGTTTAACGCATGTGGGAGCTTTTAAGGAAAAAGAGGACTCTCCTCTTTGCCGCTGTTGCCTTGATGACGGCACTGATTCTCTACTCCTACAATCTTAAAGAGCGAGAGAGCGCCAATCCTTTTGAACGAGCCGTACTTACCCTTTCTGCTCCTGTTATGGGTGTTATTGCCAGTGTTGACAGATTCATTTTCTCAGCATGGAATGACTACATTGCGCTTGTCTCGGTACGCAAGGAGAATATTGCCTTAAGGGAGACGGTGAGGGGGCTTAACAGCCGGATCATCGAGAGTCAGGATGCGCTGTTCGAAAACGAAAGGCTGAAAAAGTTACTTACGTTGAAGAGCACGACCAGGCAACCAACAATTGCGGCAAACGTCATCGGCGAAGAGAGTGCTCCCTGGTACAGAAGTATCATCATTGATCGCGGCTATGTTGATGGACTGGCAGATGGTATGCCGGTTGTGGCAACCAGCGGTGTCGTCGGCAGGGTGGTAAAAGTTGCTGCAAGCAGTGCCAGGGTGCTGCTGCTGTCGGATCATGCCAGCTCAATTGCTGCCATGATACAACGTTCGCGGGCCAGAGGGGTGCTGAAAGGGAAGGGTGGCGGCGCCTGCTCCCTTGAATTCACCATCCGGGAGGATGATGCCAAAGTAGGTGATATTGTAACAACGTCCGGTATCGGCGGCATCTTCCAGAAGGGGATTCCGCTCGGCGAAGTCACCATGGTGCGCAAAGGGGAGTACGGGATGTTCCAGACTATCGATGTCCGTCCGGCAGTAAATACCTATAACCTCGAAGAGGTGCTGGTGATACTTCGCCAGGGAGAATGACCACACTCCGGAATCAGACCTTTGCCTGCCCCCACTGCGGCGAACGCATCTCCATGCTGCTGGACCTGTCAGCCGCTGACCAGCGCTATATCGAGGACTGCGAAGTCTGTTGCAACCCGATTGAGATAAGCTTTGTGGTAGAGGCGGGGAGGGTCGTCTCCTTCGCGGCCGGTATCATCTGAACTTCGTAGAAAGTCCGGGCTCATTTTCCCTGTAGCCTGCTTTATTCAATCGAAGCCGATATGGTCCTGATTGTAGCGGCTGCCAATCAAAAAACGGCCCGGATAACGGCGCAGCCGGTTGAAATCCGTGCCATGACCGCGGCTGTCACGGCAACGGCATCACCTTCTCCTTTGGTAAACCATGATCATCTCCGCCAGCAGGCGCACCGACATCCCGGCATTCTACAGTGACTGGTTCATGCAGCGTATCCGCGCGGGATACTTCTACCGGGTCAACCCGTTCAACAGCAGGCAGGTGACAGGCTTCAGCCTGAAGCCGGAAGACGTGGCTGCAATCTGCTTCTGGACCAAGTACCCGCTACCGCTCATGCCATACCTTGCGGAGCTGGACAGGCGCGGTTTCTGCTACTACTTTCAGTTTACCCTCAACCCCTACGGCAAGCTGTTCGAGCCGAAGGTGCCGGCCATTGAAGAGCGTATTGCCGTTTTCAGGGAACTGGCAGAACGTCTTGGCCCGGAGCGGGTAATCTGGCGCTATGACCCGGTCATTCTCAGCTCTGTTACCCCTGTCTCCTGGCATCTCGAACAGGCCGAGCAGCTGGCCAGACAGTTGCATGACTCCACCCGGCGTTTTGTCTTCAGCTTCTATGACTTCTACGGCAGGGGGCAGGGACGGCTGGGTAGTGCCCTGAAAGGCACCGACATCACGCTTCATGATATCACGGCAACGGAAAATGCAGCTGAACTGGATGAATTGGTGCAGGGATTCAAGGCAATTGCCGCCAGGTTCAAGCTGCGCCTTCTCTCCTGCAGCGAGCAGCTTGACCTTTCCGCTGCCGGCATCGAGCATGGCGCCTGCATCGACGCTAAGCTGATCAGGGAACTGTCCGCTGCTGACCCTTCATCCGTCAAGGACAGGAACCAGCGCTCAGCCTGCGGTTGCGTGGAATCAGCGGATATGGGCAGCTACAACAGCTGTCTTTTCTGCTGCAGCTACTGCTACGCCAACTTCAACGCGGGAATGATAGCGCGCAACTGCCAAAAGCACTCCCCGGACAGCCCGTCGCTTTTGGGGCGCCATGACGGTCAGGTCGAGATCAGGACATTCTTGCATAAAAAGAAGAATTGCGCCGCCGGTCAGGCAGAGTTGTACAGTTCCGGGCCTGGGTGAATTTGAATTTGTCGATACAGTGGCGGGAAAATAACAAAGCCCGCATCTGGCGGGCTTTGTTATTTTCGAATTCCTTATTACCTTATAGACTCTTCAGGATAGGCAGCTGTATGGTGTATGGCAAGGTCCGGGCCGTTAAATTCATCCTCTTCATTAAGCCGGATGCCGACCGTTTTACTCAGCACACCATAAACAAGAAAACCGCTGACAAGAGCAAAAAGTATCGCCAGCACTGACCCGCAAAGCTGTGAAACAAGCGAAACTCCGCCCATTCCGCCAAGCGCTTTCTGTCCGAAAATACCGGCAGCTATGCCGCCCCAAGAGCCGATGATGCCGTGCAGCGGCCAAACGCCGAGAACATCATCGATTTTCAGCTTTTCCTGTTCAATGTGAAAGCCGTAAACAAAGATGACAGCGGCGATACAGCCGGTGGCAAATGCCGCCAGCGGGTGCATGATGTCGCTGCCGGCACAGACGGCAATCAGCCCGGCCAGGGCGCCGTTATGAATGAACCCCGGGTCGTTTTTCCCGGCAACCAGGGCGGCAAGTACTCCGCCAACCATTGCCAGAAGTGAATTGACCGCAACCAGCCCGGAGATTTTGTCGATATGTCCGGCGCTCATGACATTGAAGCCAAACCAGCCGATGGCAAGTATCCAGGAGCCGAGTGCCAGAAAAGGGATGTTGCTTACCGGTATCGGGTTGGAGCGGTTTTTGACATAGCGTCCCGTTCTCGGCCCGAGAATCAGAATTGCCGGCAGGGCAATCCAGCCGCCGATGGAGTGGACTACTACCGAGCCGGCATAATCGTGGAATTCGGCGCCGCCGATATTTTTAAAAATATTCTGCAGGAAAGAGGCGTTCTGCCCCCAGATGAGTGATTCAAAGAGCGGATAGGTCAGGCCGACAAAGATGGCGCCGGCGATAACCTGGGGCCAGAATTTTGCCCGTTCGGCAATCCCTCCCGAGATTATGGCCGGGATGCAGGCGGCAAAACAGAGCAGGAAAAAATAGTGAACAAGCTCGTATCCCATGTTGCCGGCGACAAGCTGATCAGCTGGTTTAAGAAAGGAGATCCCGTATGCGATCGGGAAGCCGGCGAGGAGATAGACAATCGTTGAGACAGACCAGTCGGTAAGAATCTTGACTAAAGCATTGAGTTGACTCTTCTTGCGCACCGTACCTACTTCAAGAAAGGCGAAACCGGCGTGCATGGCGAAAACCATCACCGCGCCAAGCATAAGGAAAAGTACGTCGTTGCCTGTCCTTAAAGAGGAAACTGCCAAATTCTCCATGATTACCCCCGTTGGTAATATTCTGTTCACCGGTCATTGTGAACTCCTGTGGCTGAAGCAACTATTCTGCCAACATGTAACTCTGCCAAAATACACGGTATTCATTTGCCCATCAGGGCATCATGTCCGATTTGTGCTGATTTTATAGGCAGGGCTGTATATTAGAAAGGCGTTGAAAGTAGTTGGATTTTAGGCGGTGCATGTTTATAGTTTCTGCAGCGCACAGGAAACGGAGCAGTCATGGCATCAAGAATACGCATACTTCCGGAACAGTTGACCAACAAGATTGCCGCCGGAGAAGTTGTTGAGCGGCCCGCTTCAGTGGTCAAGGAGCTGGTGGAAAATTCCATCGATGCTGCAGCAACAGAAATCATCGTCGAGATCGAAGATGGCGGCAGGCGTCTTATCAGGGTGGCTGATAACGGTTGCGGCATGTCCAGAGAGGATCTGCTGATCTCATTGGAGCGTCATGCCACCAGCAAAATCAGAACCGACGCTGATCTTTTCAGCCTCTCCTCGCTCGGTTTCCGCGGTGAAGCAATCCCTTCAATCGCGTCTGTTTCGAGATTTTCTCTGGCGAGTCGCGAAAGCGGGTCGATAGAAGGGTCTGAACTGTATGCAGAAGGGGGGAGGATTGTCGACGTCAAGAGCTGCGGTATGTCGTCAGGAACAGCTGTAGCAGTGCGCAACCTTTTCTTCAATACCCCTGCCAGACTTAAATTTATGAAAAGCAGGGAGACTGAAACCGGACATGTCGGTGAGATCATCAATCGCCTTGCTCTGTCACGTCCTGATATCCGCTTTATCTACACGGTTGACGGCAAAACAGTCTGCCGGCTTCCGGCAGGAGATCTGCCGACCCGGGCGAGAGAGCTTTTTGGCAAAGAACTTTCCAGAGAGCTCAGTCCGCTTGCGGCGACAAAAGCGACGATATCGCTGCAAGGCCTTCTTGGATCGCCAGCAGCAAGCAGATCCACCACCGGCAGCATCTATACTTACATCAATGGTCGTTATGTCAGGGACAAAGTTGTGCAGCATGCCGTCATGCAGGGTTACAGAAACGTTCTCGAACGTGGGCGCTATCCGGTACTTGTCCTTTTTATCGAGCTTCCAAGCGCAGATGTCGATGTTAACGTCCATCCGACAAAGCATGAAGTCCGTTTTCGTGAACAGTCAGCTGTCCATGCTGCCCTTCAGGGCGCTGTGGAAGAACAGCTGCAGTCGGCAAAATGGCTTAAGGGTAGCGGCGCAGTTGTTGCCAGGTCGCCGGTGCAAACAGCCCACTCTCCGGCAGCCTCAAGGGTTGCCGAAGTGAAGGATGCCCTGCTGCGCTATGCTGCTGTGCATCCGCCGGCGGCAGTGGAGACTTTTCGGGCAGACGGGAAAATTTTGTCTATTGATGTACATCAGGGACAGCCGCCGCCTTTAACGGATGCTGTTATTGCCGAGAGGGGAGAGGAGAGTTTTTCGTCTCTGGGGATTATCGGTCAGTTCAGGGCTGCCTATATTCTTTGCCAGGATGAGGCCGGTCTGCTGATCATCGATCAACACGCCGCCCATGAAAGGGTGATGTTTGAGCAGCTTCGCTCCGCTTTCAGGAGAGGCGGAGTTGACGGGCAAAGGCTCCTCTTCCCCGAGACAGTCGAGTTGTCACCGCTTGAAAGCGAGACCCTCAAGATGCATGTCGGCACAGTGCAACGACTTTCATTCGAGCTTGAAGAGTTCGGTCATAATACCTGGCTGCTTACCGCCATACCCCTGGTGCTTGCCAGCCAGAATTACAGGCAGGCGTTGCTCGATATAGTGGCAGAGCTCAGCGGACTTGGGACAAGCTCCCGTTTCGAGGAAAAGTGTGATGAGCTTCTTGCCACGGTCGCCTGTCACAGTTCCGTTCGTGGTGAGTGGCATCTGTCGGACGCCGAGATTAACGAACTGCTGAAGCAGATGGATCAGACCGGTTTTGCAGCAAACTGCCCCCATGGCCGTCCGGTTATCGCCAGAATCAGTCTGCGAGATATCGAGAAGATGTTCAGACGTACCTGATTGTCTGTTCAAGCCACTGTTGCCAGCAATTTGCTTTGTATATTGTCACGCAAGGGCCGGCACCAGGGCTGTTGTTTCTTGACAGTAACATCCCGTTGGTGTAATTTTTACAGTTCTCGGAAATTACTCAACTATCCGTAATTTCGTTATTAAATTCAGCGCTCATGTCTCTGGTTGTGATCAGAATATCGGGCAGGAAATTTCATGCAAACGGCTTCGAAAAAACTTGCTCTGATTGTTGGCGGCAGTCGCGGTATCGGCAGAGGGATCGCAGTAAGACTTGCCCGTTCCGGCTTTAATATCTGGCTGACATATAAAACGAATCATGAGGCTGCCGCAGTTGTGAAGAGCGAAATTGAAGCAGCAGGTCGTTCATGCGAGTTGATACCATTTGACATCGCTGATTTCGACCAGGTAGAAGCTGCTCTGTCTGCAAGGCTGGAAGCAACAGTGCCTGATGTTCTGGTCTACAATTCGGGGATAGCGAGGGATAATCTGCTGATCTGGATGACAAGGGATGAATGGCATTCTGTGCTGAACACCAACCTTGACGGTTTTTTCAATGTAACCAAGCAGGTGGTCTTTGCCATGCTTAAAGCGAAACGTGGCAGGATTGTCGTTATATCATCAGCTTCCGGTCAGACCGGCCAGGCAGGGCAGGTCAACTATTCGGCATCTAAAGCCGGGCTGATAGGCGCGGCCAAG
Organism: Geobacterales bacterium; assembly: GCA_038206285.1. Lineage (GTDB taxonomy): Bacteria > Desulfobacterota > Desulfuromonadia > Geobacterales > DSM-12255 > VEOV01. The sequence continues at coordinate 50,970 of JBBRBA010000005.1, read as the reverse complement.
GCCCTTGCCCGTGAAGTCGGCAAAAAAGGTATTCTGGTGAATGTTGTTGCTCCAGGTTTTATTGAGACCGAGATGACAGCCGCTATTCCCAAAGAACATGTTCTGCCGCTTATCCCCCTGAACCGGACCGGATCTGTTGCCGAGGTCGCAGCGGTAGTGAATTTCCTCTGCAGTGAACCTGATATGTACATTCATGGTCAGGTCATCGGCGTGAACGGCGGTCTGGTAATATAGTGTCCGGATTTTCCGTAATACAAGTGAGCCTGATTTGACTGAAAAATATGATCACATCGTTGCCGGAAGCGGCATCAGCGGCCTTACAATGACCCTTCTCCTTGCTATGAGCGGGCGGCGTGTTCTCCTTTTAGAGAAAGGGAGCCAGCTCGGCGGCTCTCTCTGCAGGTTTTCACGCGCCGGGATCAGGTTTGACACCGGGTTTCACTTTACCGGTGGTCTCAATGCAGGCGGTATTCTTGCCGACATTCTCTCCATGCTGCAGATGCGGCATCTGATTGAGCCTCTTTTTATCACTGACCAGGCAGAGAATCGTTTCATTTTTGAATCCAGCGGTAGATCGTTCGAACATCCTGTCGGCGTCGAGAATGTAAAGAGCAGATTCAAGGATTATTTTCCTGCAGAGGCCGCCACCATAGACCGGTATTTCTCCATGATAGAATCGGTCTGCCGCAGAACCCCTTCAATGAAAATTATGGACAACCTGATTGCTCCGCCGGAGCTGGACGAAGATTATGTGTCGCTTGATTCGGTTTTGAAAGGCCTTACTTCGAACTCGACATTAAGGGGGCTTCTTTCCGGCTATGCCATGTGTTACGGGGTGCGCCCGGACGAAATATCCTTTGCAAACCACTGCAGAATGGTACAGAATTTTTATGATTCAATCGCCTTTGTCAAGGGTGGTGGCGACGGATTTATCAACGCCTTCAAGGAGAGGTTCAAGTCATTGGCTGTTGATGTCAGGACGACTACCTGTATTGCCGAACTTGCCGATATCAAGGGGAGTATGGTCAACAGGTTCATACTTGACAGCGGCGAAGAGATTGAAGCTGATTCAGCGATCCTTACCATGCATCCGGCTGAGATATTGAAGCTTGTTCCCGAAAAGTCCCGCAGCAGGGCTTTTGCTGCCAGAGTCAATGCCTTTGAACCCTCTGCCGGCTTTTTTTCACTTTTTGCCAGAATCAGGCCCGGATGCGCGGACCCTGAACCGGAGCTGTCAATCGTTTCACTTTTCCCGGACGACAATGTCAATAATCTTCTGGATTCTTCGTACAAGGGGCTGCCGGCACTGGTCATGATAAAATCACCTGAGCCTTCTGCGCCCGGAATCGGCAGGGGTGTCTGCATACTTGAGCCATCCTTCGGTTCTCAAGTTGATGGCTGGAAAGATTCCCGCATCGGCAGACGTCCTGCTGCTTACCTGTCTTACAAGCAGGAGCGCTTTGCAGCGATAACCGACCATGTTTTCAAGGTATTTCCTGCTTACCGTGACTCTCTGGAAATACTTGATTCCGGTTCAATGCTTACTTTCAGGGATTATCTTAACAATCATGACGGCAGCGCTTACGGTATCAAGCAGAAGATGCGGCAGTTCAATCTCATTGGCAGGCTTCCGCTGCACAATCTTTACGCTGCCGGTCAGAGCTCACTCCTTCCCGGCATTATCGGCGCGATGATGTCTTCCCTGATCGTCGGCCGCTCGATTCTCGGCAGGGATGAGTACGGCAAGCTGCTCGGAGGGGCCAAATGCTGAAAAGAGCCGTCATTACCGGTATTGGCGTAGTTTCTCCTTTTGGTAACGGGGTTCCGGCTCTCATGGACGGAATCAGCGCCGGCAGGAGTGCCGTGCGCTTCATGGAAGGCTGGGACCAGTATATCGGCTTGCAGAGTCTGCTCGGTGCGCCGGTAGATATGATTGACGAAAAAAAGATACCCCGCCAGAAACGCAGATCCATGGGGCGGATGAGCATTTTCGCAGCACAGGCGGCAGATGAGGCTCTGCTTGATGCCGGGATCAACCTGCCGGATGAAGATCTCTGGCGGACCGGCTGCGTTATCGGCTCGTCCATGGGGAGTGCCAAAAGTATCAATGATGCCTTTGAGGCGATGCTCCCTGACAAAGATTTGAGCCGTCTCAACTCCACCATGTTTTTTCAGTGCATGTCACATACCGCAGCCGTCAATACTGCCCAGTACCTCGGCCTTCTCGGCACGGTCATGGCTCCGGCAGCCGCCTGTGCGTCGGCACTGCATTCGATCGGCACGGCTTATGACCTCATCAGGCTGGGGCGACAGGATATGATCCTTTGTGGTGGCGCTGAAGAGCTTCATCCTACTGTTACCGGCTCTTTTGATATTCTCTTTGCCACTTCAACCGGGTATAATGACAGGCCGACGATGTCACCGCGTCCATTTGACCGTGATCGGGACGGGCTGGTCTGTGGTGAAGGATGCGGCCTGCTGCTGCTTGAAGAGTATGAACGGGCTGTCAGGCGTGGTGCCCGTATTTACGCAGAGGTGGTCGGTTTCAGCACGACTGCCAACGGGTTGCATGTCAGCCAGTCAAACCGGGAATCGATGATTGTCTGCATGAAACAGGCACTTGCCGGAGCAGATGCAACAGCAGCTGATATTGATTACATAAATGCGCATGCAACCGCCACTATCCAGGGAGATATGGAGGAAGCAGAGGCAATCCGTGATCTCTTTGGAGAAAAGACGCCGGTCAGCAGCCTGAAGGGTTATATCGGTCATACACTGGGAGCATCCGGTTCCATCGAGCTGGCAGCCTCTTTGAAAATGATGGCGGAGGGTGTTCTCTACCCGACCCTCAACCTGGAGAATGTTGCTGAAGACTGTCGCGGCATTCGGCACCTGCAGCAGGCCGAGCAGACGCAGATCAACACCATACTCAAGAACGGCTTTGCTTTTGGCGGTATCAATGCAGCCCTCGTCTGCCGCAGAGTTTAAGCTTTTTTACCGGAGGAACCAGATGACTAAAGAAGAGATTGTTGCCAAAACCAATGCGGTTTTTGAAGAATCTTTCGAGATAGAGAAAGACCGGCTGCACCCTGATGCCCATATATTCACCGACCTTGGTCTTGACAGCCTCGATATTGTCGATCTGATAGTAGCGCTGCAGACAGCTTTCGGGGTAAAGATCAGAACCGACGAAAAGGTCAGGGATATTCGCACCCTTGGCGATGTGTACCGGTTTATTGACGAAGTTAAAAACGGTGAGCAATAATTGCAGGATAAACTAATGCACCGCTTTAAGGTTTATCTGCTGAATATCTGGTTTTACCCTGTATTTTTATCAGCCTTTACGTTAATCCCTGTTTTGGCTCTCATGGTTGCGCTCTGCAGACCTTTTGGCACTCATCGCCAGGCAATGAGGAGATTCCGCAGATTGATGGTTTTTTGGGGGCGAGTGGTTGCCGCCATACCTTTCCCGTTGGTGCGTCTGAAATATGAGCTTAAGGGGAGCAACGATACCGGTAAAGCTTATATTTTTGTCTGCAATCACCGTTCGGCAATTGATGCTTTTCTGCTGGGGGTTCTCCCCCATGAATTTGTAGAGATAGTAAACGACTGGCCTTTCAGAATTCCGGTACTCGGGGTTTTTGCCAGATTTGCCGATTTTCTCGATATCAGAAGCATGAGCCATGACGAGTTCATGCAGAGAGCGGGCAAACTTCTTGCTGAAGGGGTCTCGCTAGTTTTTTTCCCTGAAGGGACAAGATCAGTAGACCGGTCGATGGGGAGTTTCCACAGCGCGGCTTTCCGGCTGGCTATTCAGGCAGAGGTGCCGATAATCCCGCTCTGTCTTTCCGGTAACGAGACGGTAATGGCGAAAGGATCGCCGCTTCTTTGCCCCGGGACGGTCAGAGTCCGGCAGTTACAGCCGATAACGTATGCAGAGTTCGCAGATATGACACCATTCAGTTTGAAAAACATGGTCTGGAGCATAATGGCCAGAGAGCTTGCCGCCATGGAGGGGACAACATGACCGCTTCATCTTCAGGCAGTTCTGCGGCATTTTTATCTCCTGCAGAGATAAAGGCAACCCAGGAAAAGCTCCTGCAACAGCATCTCTGTTATGCTGCCGGAGCTTCGCCGTTCTACCGCGAGCTTTTTGCCGACACGGGAATCATGCCTGCAGCAATCACGCTGGAAACGTTGCGCAATATTCCCTTTACTGACCGGTCACTTTTCGGTGAACGTAACGAGGATTTTCTGGCAGTACCGATGTCTAAAGTCGTTGATATCGTGCTCTCCTCCGGGACTACCGGGCTGCCTACGAGTGTCATGTATACTGAAAACGACCTCCGCCGGCTTGCCTATAACGAGGAGCTATCCTTTGCCAGTTGTGGGCTGACTGCCGCGGATGTCGTCCTTCTTACCTGCACAATAGATCGATGCTTTATTGCCGGACTTGCCTACTTTTCCGGCATCAGGCAGCTCGGTGCCGCCGCTGTCAGAAACGGGCTCGCCTCTGTTGAAAGTCATCTCGAAATAATCAGGCGACTGAAACCAACCGCACTGGTAGGGGTGCCGACCTTTCTGCTCAAGCTTGGCCAGTATCTCGCCTCTCAGCAGATAGATCCAAAACTGGCTGGAGTCAAAAAAATTGTCTGCATTGGCGAGCCGATCCGTGACCGGTCGCTCGGCTTTTTGCGGGCAGGGGGGGAGCTGGAGTCGATCTGGGGTGCAAAGGTTTATTCTACCTATGCCTCATCCGAGACCATCACCAGCTTCTGCGAGTGTACGGCGCAGGCCGGAGGGCATCTCCATCCGGAACTGGCAGTGGTGGAGATTGTCGATGAAAAGGGTGAGGTTCTTGCCAAGGGAGAGACCGGAGAAGTTGTGGTGACACCGCTAGGCATCGAGGGGATGCCTCTTGTTCGCTTCAGGACCGGTGATATCAGTTTTCTGATTGACCCACCCTGCACCTGTGGTCGCAATTCTGTAAGGCTCGGACCGATTCTCGGCAGAAAAAAGCAGATGATGAAACTTAAAGGAACCACCATCTATCCGGAGTCGATCTATGCAGTACTTGATACCATACCCTGCGTGGCCGAGTATTTTGTGACTGCAGCAACCGACTACGATCTGTCCGACATTGTAAAGATTTATGTCGCTGTACAAGACAGTTCCTGCAGCAAGGCGCTGATTGTCGAGAAACTGCAGGCGTCGCTTCGAGTCCGGCCGGAGGTCATTATTACTTCGGCAGAGACGGTCAATCGCTGGAAAAATGCCGGCAACTCGCGTAAGCTGGTCAAATTCATCGATGACCGCGCTTAACAAATGCATCATGACCGGTAGGGACAAAAATGATGTCCTGTTTTTGGTGAAGCCGGTGAGAAGGGGAATATGACTACCTGCCAATCCCGCATATACGGCTCTGAATTCTCCCAAAAGGAGATTGATGAAGCGGTGAAAAACGGCCGCCTTCTCTCCATGGAGATCGAATTCAATCAGACCTGTAATCTAAGGTGCATCTACTGCTATGCGCTCGACAACCCGGTCGACCGTAACGAACTGACCGTTGCTGAATTCAAGGACGTTATCTCCCAGGCTGCCGACATGGGGGCAAAAAAAATCATCATTCTCGGCGGCGAGCCGCTTCTCTATCCGCATCTGATGGAGATGATCGGCTTCATCAGAGCACTTTGCCTTGAGATCGAACTGTTTACCAACGGAACCAGGGTCACTCCCGCGGTCGCTCAAGCTCTTTATGACAATGACGTCCGGGTCGTACTCAAGATGAATACCTTTGACGAGAGCCTGCAGGATAAACTGGCCGGACGCAAGGGTTCCTTCCTTTTGATGCAGGAGGCACTGGCAAACCTCAAACTGGTCGGTTATCCGTCCGAGTCCCATCCTCTCGGGGTAAGTTCCATTATCTGCCAGCAGAACATCGAAGAGCTGCCCCGGATGTGGGAATGGCTGAGGGATCAGAACATTCTCCCGTATTTCGAGATGATGACACCGCAGGGGGGGGCGCGCCGTCACAATATGCTGGAGATTGATACCAGGCAGGTCGAAGAGTTCTTCAAGCAGATATCGGAAATCGACAGCCGCAAATACGGCAATCACTGGGATCCGAAGCCGCCGCTTGTCGGCGGAGAGTGCCTGCGCCACCAGTTCTCCTGCGCTGTAAATTCTGAAGGCTATGTACAGTCCTGTGTCGGTATCACCATACCGATCGGCAATGTCAGAAAACAGCCTTTGCGGGAGATACTCCGCGACAGCGAAATTGTCCAGGATCTGAAAAGTTACAAGGATATGATCAAGGGCCCGTGCGGCGAGTGCGAAAAGCTTAACGAGTGTTATGGCTGCCGGGGGACTGCTTATCAGATGACCGGTGATTATCTGGCTTCTGATCCGATGTGCTGGAAGAATCTCGACCGGCGCGACGAGATCATGTTTTTGCCGATTGATGCCGCCCGGGTAGTGCCGCACAAGCCGCCGATGCTGCTGATCGACAACCTGGTGGAGGTTATGGAAAGAGCTTCGATTTCCGAAATGACCGTAAGGAGCGACATGCCTTTTGTCTCATCTGCCGGCGATCTTGATGAGGCGGCTTACCCGGAGATCATCTCCCAGGCAATTGCCGCCCAGGAGGGTTTCCGCAAAAGCAACAGCAAAAATCCCGAACTGGAAGGTTTTCTGCTCGGGGTAAAAAACATGGAGATTTTCGCCGCGGCAAAAGTTGGCGACACCCTGCGGATATCCGTCTACAAGGCGGCAAAATACGGTGATTTCGGCATTATTTCCGGAGAAGTGTCCCGGGGAGACGAGCTGCTGGCCAGGGGCGAAATCAAGGTATGGCAGAGTAACGGGGAGCAGGAAAAATGAGGATTATGCTGACTGTTATTGCACTGTTTCTGCTGGCTACGGTAGCTTTCGCTGCGCCCGAACCGCAACCGGTCGACCTGCCGGCTTTCATGGCCGCGCTCGGGAAGAAAGCGTCAGACTTCAGGACGCTGAAAACCGACTTTACCCAGGAAAAGCGGATGGCCATGTTCAAACAGAAAATGGTGATGAAGGGGCGGATATACCTGCAGAAACCGAATAAAATCGCCTGGCATGTCGACTCGCCAATCAGGTATTCCGTGCTGATCACCGATAAATTTATCAGGCAGTGGGATGCGGATACGGATACGGTGCAGGAAATTTCCCTGACAAAAAACCCGATATTCCAGAATATTCTCAATCAGATGAATGTCTGGTTTTCCGGTGATTACGGCTCGATGCTCGACAGCAACAGCGTCAGGATCGTCAAACGGGAACCGCTGGTCATCGAATTCCTGCCCAAAGAGACCAATATCGCCAAAAAAGTCATCAAGAGCATTACCGTCACTTTCCGCACTGACCAGAAATATCTGCAGCAGATCCGCATCGTTGAAGTCTCCGGTGATGTCACGACCATCAGTTTCGCCAACTCCCTGCTAAATCCTGTCCTGAATGACAGCAGCTTTGAGGTCAAAGGGCGTGTTTGACAGGTTTTTCCCGCCGCTTTATTCCTTTGTTCTCGGCCACAAGAAAAGTGTCATGGCAGTTGTACTGCTGCTGACAGCTTTTGCCGCAAGCTCCATGATCTTTGTCCGTTATGAGGGGAACATCGATCTGATGCTGCCACCTGACAAGGATATTGTCCGGAGCATGGATTTCCTGCGCGATTCAAACCTTTCGGACAAGATGATTATTTCCCTTGCCCTGACCGATTCAGCGAAAACAAAGAAAGACCTGTTCCTGGCAGTTGACCAGCTTGTTGCCAGTCTGCAGCCCCCTCTTTTCAGCAAAGTAATCTCCGGATTTTCCGTGTCCGGGGTCATGGATGAATTTTCCGTGCTCCAGTATGGACCGCATGTCCTTGGTGAGCAGGATATGGCGCGTATCGCCGATCTGATTACACCTGAAGCGGTTGCGGCTAAAATGCGCGGCATCTATCAGCAGTCGATGCGGCCTGAAGGGATTTTCACCGCATCCCTGAGCCGGAGTGATCCGCTCGGCATCAAGATGCTGGTGCTTGACAAATTGAAAGCGCTGCCGGCGTCGATGAATTATAATGTGCAGATTGAGGATGGCCATTTCATCAGCAGTGACGGTCGCCATGCCATGCTTGTCATCCAGACCCGGGTGCCGATGATGGACTCGCAGAAATGCCGGGAGCTGGTAACGACCGTTGAATCGAAGCTGAAGGCTCTGCCGGCGTACGTTGCCGCTGATATTGTCAGCGGCCATCTGCATACTGTCAGCAATGAAAAAGTCATCAAACGCGACATTGCCGTTGCCTCCATCATTGCTTCGGTCTCTTTTCTGCTCCTTTTCCTGGCAATATTCCGTGACCATCGGGTCATGTTCGTCTTCATCATCCCCCTTATCGCCGTTATCTGGGCAATTACCATTGCGTCGGCAATTGAAGGCAGACTCTCTTTTCTGGTAATCGGTTTCGGCTCTTCCATTGCCGGGATTTCGATCGACTACGGGCTGCTGGTCTATATTGCCATGAAACGGGGTGCAGATGCGGCGCAGATGCTGAAACTGTCCAAACTGGTTACCATTGATGCCGCCACCACTGTTTTCAGCTTTGTGGTGCTCTTTTTCTCGCTTATCAAGGGGTATCACCAGCTTGCGCTCTTTTCCATCCTCTGTGTATCCATTTGCCTGCTTTTTTCGCTGTTTGTCCTGCCGCTGGTGCTTTCATGGAAAGGAACGCCTCTTGCCAAACCATCGACAGCCGGGGACCGGATGCGGGATTTTCCCTGGCCGCCGAAGCTCTGTATCTCAGTCTGGCTGATTTTTTCCGCTGTGGCGCTCTTTTTTGCCACTTCAGTCAGATTCGACAGCGACCTGAAGAGATTTGACGGCACTGAACCACGCATCCTGCAGATGGAGGAGAACTTTAACCGGATTTGGGGCGGGCGGGGTAATCAGGCGATCCTCGTGGTTACCGGCAGCAGCCTGGAAGAAGCGATGCAGAAGAATGACGCGCTCTTCAAGGACGCGATCAGGGTCATGCCGCAGAGTGACCTCTCTTCGCTGGCCTATTTCTGGCCTTCGGAAAAAATCCGCAACGAAAACCGGCAGAGATGGGATTCATTCTGGAGAGACGGCGCCGCCCGGAGGCTGCAGGCACATATCAAATCTGCCGCCCCGCAGTACGGTTTCAGTGCTGACGCGTTTACGCCTTTTTTTGACGGTCTCTACTCTCACAGCAGTGACATTGCCATTGCCGACGGCGTCATGTCGCAGCTAAAAGAACGTTACATCATAGCTAAGGGTGGTGTTTTCAAGGTAATCTCCTTTTTCCCCGACCGGCAGGAGTATCTCGACTCGATGGCAACCCTTGTAGAAAAGCATCCCGGAACTTTCGTCGTTTCGAAAATGTCCATCTCGGCCGCCATTAGCCGTTTTACCGACAAGGAGGTGCGGCTTCTCGCCCCTCTGGCGATTCTGTTCAACATTGTCCTTGCCTGGCTCTTTTTCAGGAACTGGAAGGACACGCTCATAGCCCTTGTGCCGGTGTTCACCGGTGTAGTCTGGTTTGCCGGGATCATGTCACTCTTCGATATTCCGCTCAATATCGTCAACATCATTGCTGTTATTGTCTCAACCGGGGTCATTGTCGATTACGGCCTCGGCATGACGTATGAGTATCGCTATAATCTCAGGGTCGGCACGGTAATGGCTGTGACACTCTCTGCCACCACCAATATCATCGGTTCCGGTGCGCTGCTCTTTGCCAATTATCCGGCGCTGTTTTCCACCGGCATCGCCATGGTTGTCTGCATGATCACCGGCTATCTGTCGTCATTGATTATCATTCCTTCTCTGACACGAGTGCTGAAGCCTGTCGGGGCCAAGCAATGATGCGTATTGTCACCCTTTTGCTGCTGGTGCTGCTGGCGGCCGGCTGCGCAGAAATACCGTTCCGGGAAACAGCTCCTTATCCGATGGAGAGTCTGGCTCCGGAAAAGGTTGTCGCCGACTTCAAAGCAAGGACGCCGGAAGAGATCAGCATGCTTAACACCATTGTCTTCGAGTTTGCCGGGCAGCAGTTTCTCGGTGTCGGTTTTCTTGAAGTACAGACTCCTGCCAGAAGTTTCCGGGTGATCTGTCTTAACCCCATGGGGGTGAAACTTTTTGATCTTGCCGGAGACGGGGAGGCGGTAAAAATCAATTTCGCCATGGAACCGTTGGCAAGTTACGGCAATATCGCTTCAGCCGTTGCATTTGATATCAAACGGATATATTTTGATCTGATGCCTGCAGACGATGCTTTGCCCCGCAAGCTGAGAAACAGCATTATTTTCGGCAAGGGACTGCCAACCGGTTATCTTGAACATGTCTTTGCCGGTGAAAAAGGTGATCTGGTAGAGAAGCGTTTCTACCAGGACCAGCTCATCTCCTGGTCGGTCGGTTATTACGAGTATGGCGACTATCACGGGAAAAGATTTCCCGGGGGTATCATCCTGACCGATTATAAGGGTGGCTACCGGCTGATAATCAGGGAGAAGGAGCAGAATGTTGAAAAAGATCAGGAGTGAAATTGAGCAGCTGCTGCAGGTTTCTGTTGCCAATAACGGTGAGCGGAGCGCTACCTTCTGTTTTCCCGCCGATTTTACAGGCTTTCAAGGGCATTTCCCCGGCAAGCCGATATTGCCAGGGGCCTGTCAGTTGCAGTGTTTTCTGTCTTTTCTGGAGCTGATTGCCGGAAAAGCTCTTGTTCTTAAAGAGATCAAGCTGGCAAAGTATTTTCTGCCCGTTCTGCCTGATGAGAGGATTACCTGCACGATTAACGGCTTGCCGGAGAACCTGACCGGCAGTTTCGCTGTAAAAGGAAACATTTTCAGAGGTGATGAGCGGGTTACGGAAATCAGACTGCTGGTTGCCCCCAGGGAGTAAGTGCTAGTGGCTACAAGAAGGAAGAGAACATATTTCCAACAGATATCCGGAGCGCCGCCAGCTGTTACTGTTGCGCTGAAACGCCGCGTCCGTTTCAATGAATGCGATCCGATGGCAGTGATGTGGCACGGCCGGTATCCCCTCGTTTTCGAGGAGGCGTCAGAGGAGCTCGGGCGGCGCTGCGGTCTCTCCTATGCCGAGTTTTATGAAGCCGGGCTGCGTGCGCCGATTGTCTCGCTGCATACCGATTATCACGCCTCGCTCTTTCTTGCCGAAGAGTTTACGGTCAGAGCCTCTCTTTTGTGGAGCGAAGGCGCAAGACTGAACACCGAGTTTCATATTTTCAAAGAGGATGGCACCCTGGCTACCAGCGGTTATACCATTCAGCTCTTTACCGATCATTTGACCGGAGAGCCCTGCCTTGTCTCGCCGGAAATGCTGGAGAAATGCAGACGCAGGTGGCTGGCAGGAGAGTTTCTTTGAAGCTGCGCAAGGCGGTTATAGTCGATTCCGGCATAATTACCCCTTTTGGTAACGGTGTAGAGCCATGCTGGCGCGGACTCATGGAAAACAGGACGGCAGTTGTGCCGCTGCAGAGATTTGCCACGGCGCAGTTCGGCGCTGCCATCGCCGCAACTATTTCCGGCCTTGAATATCACGCTAACCTCTCTTTAGTCATGCAGATGCTGGCGCAGCTTTCCAGATCCCTGCCTGTTCCGCCTGCCGGTACCGATCTGCTGCTTGCCACCACCAAAGGGGAGATCGATTTTCTCGAGAAGTACCTGCTTACAGGGGCGGGCGATCCGCAAGAGAGCAGGCTTGACCGGCTGCTTGCCAAAGTTGCCGCGCTATTCGGCGTAACCGGCAGCAAAGCGGTAATCTCTGCCGCCTGTACTTCGTCGGCTGTTGCTGCTTCCCGGGCCGCAGCAATGATCCGCAGCGGCGAGAGCAGCTCAGTGCTGGTGATAGCCTGCGATGCGGTGACCGAATTCATTTACTCCGGATTTTCATCCCTGATGGCGCTTGATACCGTTCCCGCCCGCCCCTTTGACCGCAACAGGAAAGGGCTTTCTGTCGGCGAGGCAGCCGCCTGTCTGCTGCTGATGAGCGAAGAGAGGGCCGTTGCCGAAGGGTACTCTTTCTCTACGGAAATCGCCGGCTGGGGGATGAGTGACGATGCCAATCATATGACTGGCCCGTCACGTGAAAGTGAGGGAATGGTAAGGGCAATTCAGACGGCTCTTAAGAGCGCCGCGTTGCTGCCGGAGGATGTCGGCTTCATCTCTGCCCACGGCACCGGCACCAGTTACAACGATGCCATGGAAATGAGGGGCTTTCACGCGGTTTTCCGCGCGGCGCCTCTGCCGGTATACTCGATAAAGGGGGCTGTCGGTCATACTATGGGAGCTGCCGGCCTTCTGGAGATTATCCTTGCCCAGAGGGCCCTGGCAGAGATGACGGTGCCGTTGACTGTCAATCTGCAAGATCCTGATGAAGATGCGCTTGGCTGGGCTTCTGCCGCCGCACAGACTTTCGCTGCCAACAAGGCCGCACTGGTTACCAATGCCGGTTTCAGCGGCGTGAATACGGCAGTGGTGCTGAAGCGGTTATGAAAATTTCGGTATATGGCATAGGCTGGTTGTCGAAACGCGGTTACGGTGCTGTGGGCAGCAGGTTTGAACACCATTTTGCCGATGGCGAGACGCTAAGAACTATTGCCAGGGGGGATCTCTTCTCCAGAAGTGTGAAGAATTACGGCAGACTGGATGATATGTCCCGCCTGACCCTGGCCGCGGTCTCACTGGCTCTGCGCGATGCGGCGCTGGATTCATCGGCGCAGAACAAACAGCATACAGGCATAGCTGGTGCAGCGGCTGCCGGTTCTTATGCGACTGACATGGAGTTTTTCGCGGATTATCTCGCCAACGGCAGGACGCTTTCGCGCGCCAATCTCTTTATCTATACGCTCCCATCCAGCCCATTGGGAGAGGCGGCCATTCATTTCGGGCTGACCGGCCCCCTGTTTTACCTGACAACAGTCGACGGCTCTCTGGCAGCGGCAGCAGGGATGGCCGCGGGTATAATTTCCGAAAAAGGCGCTGCGTTGATGCTTGCCGGCGAAATACGGGATGACGAAGCTCTTTACCTCCTGTTAGGCGATGGTTCCGGCAGAATTCTCTGTACCATGGAAGAGGCTTTGACCGCTATTGCGCCTTGCAGGGGAGTTGACAATATGGTTGACAAGCTGAAGTTGATTACACGAGGTTCCTTATGAAGATAAAGCTTATTTACCCGAAATGGCCCAAACTTGAGCGCCAGACCGACTTCAACCTGCCGCCGCACGGTCCCGTCTGTTTTGCGGCGACGATTCCCGCTGAAGTCGAGGTTGTCTTTACGGATGAGCATGTCGAAGCGATAGATTTTGACGACAGTGCCGATCTTGTTGCCATCTCCTGCATGCTCACCTGTCAGATGAAGCGCGGCTGGGAGGTGGCGGCCCGCTTTCGTCAAAAGGGGATTCCGGTCATTTTCGGCGGTATCGGCACCATGATCCATGCCGATGAGACCATGCAGCATGCCGACTCTGTTTTCCTCGGAGAAGCCGAGGGGCGCTTTGGCCAGGTGCTGGAAGATCTCAAGAACGGCTGTCTGCAGAAGGTCTACGATTATCAGTGGAATTTCCCTGATATCAAGCTGGTAGGTCCGGCCCGGCGCGATATTCTCAACCGGGAACTGTACAACTACCGGGGACTGCAGATGGTTGACCTCATCCATGCCTCGCGTGGCTGCCGCTTCAACTGCTTCCCCTGCTGTACCCCGTATCTTGGCGGCAAGGAGTTCCGGCCCAGGCCGATCGATGATGTCATCAAAGAGATAGCGACCATCAACAACAACCGGCTCTTCTTTGTCGATAATTCCATGTCGCAGAATGACCAGTGGGAGAAGGATCTCTTCCGGGCGCTGATTCCGCTGAAGAAGAAGTGGGTCTGCCACCCGATAAAAGACAGTGACGAGATTCTTGATCTGGCGGCAGAAGCAGGCTGCTGGTATGTTTATCAGGCCATTTTCGATACTTCAGATCATATCAGAAGAAGAGTAAAGCGGCTGCAGGAGCGGGGTATCGGCGTTGAAGGGACGATCATCCTCGGCACCGACGACCAGGACGAGGATTACATCAAGCGGCTGGTAGATTTTCTCCTCGAGATCAATCTTGATCTGGCCGAGTTTACCATCCTGACGCCATTTCCCCAGACCCCCATTCGCGAGACGCTGGAGAAAGAGGGGCGGATTCTCTCCAATGACTGGCGCCGTTATACCGGGGGAGATGTTGTTTATCAGCCGGCGAAGATGACGCCGGAAAAGCTCCAGGAGATGTATTACTACGCCTGGGATACTTTTTACGGTGAATGCAGCCAGAACCTGAAGATGGCGAAGCTCTTCATGAAGGTAATTGAGAAGGAGAAGGCGGATAATACCTATCGCCACAGTGGTCTCAGGCGCGGGCGCTGGGCAACGGACAGCAAGGAGATGGTGGGGGGATGAAGTTTTTTCTTCTGTCAGCCAATGTCACCACCTCGCCATATCCGATCTATCCGGTCGGGATGGGGATGATTGCGGCAGCGCTCACCAGCAATGGTCATGAGGTACTGCAGGCGGATTTTCTTTTCCATGACAGTTCGCTTGAGCTTCTTGGGGAAGAGATTCGCAGCTACAATCCCGATTTCGTCGGCATTTCCGTCAGAAATATCGACAATGTGAACTTTGCCAACAGCACATATTACATCGACAATGTCAAAAATATTGTCAGCCGGGTGCGGCAGGTGTCAGCCGCAAAGGTGCTCCTTGGGGGCGCCGGTTTTTCGCTCCTCCCGGAACTGATCCTCAAGGAGACCGCCGCTGACTACGGTTTTGCCGGGGAGGGCGAGCGGCTGATAGTTGAATTTGCCGAAAATGCCGCCAGGGGGATATATCCGGAAAACCCGCTGATCGGCCCGGCTGGATCTCTGGAAGGGGCTGCTATTGCTTCTGCCCTTTACGATGAAAGACTGATGAAGTTCTATCTGGGAAGCGGCAGCATTGCTTCTGTGCAGACGAAGCGCGGCTGCAGTTACAAATGTGTCTACTGCACCTACCCGCTGCTTGAAGGCAGGTCACTGCGCTGCCGGGACCCACGGGAAGTCGTCAACGATATAATCGAGCTGCGTGACAAGTTCAACGCCGGTTATATCTTTTTTGTCGACTCGGTATTCAATGACGACGATGGCAGCTATCTTGAAGTTGTCGACGAGATGCTGCGCCGGAACGTTTCCGTGCCCTGGACAGCATTCATAAAGCCTGGCGGGCTTAGCGACGAGATCGTGCAGAAGATGAAACAGAGTGGCTTTGCTGCTGCTGAAGTCGGCGCCGATGCGGCCTGCGACATAACCCTGAAGGCCATGGGGAAGAGTTTCTCTTTTCAGGAGGTCATCGACTGTAATGACCTGCTGGTGCGCAACGGTATTGCCGTCTCCCATTTTTTCATGTTCGGCGGTCCCGGCGAAACCATGGAGACGGTTGAAGAGGGTATCAGTAACATCCTTGCCCTGGAAAAGTGTGTTTCCTTCATTTTCATGGGTATCCGGGTGCTGCCGAATACCCCGCTGGCGAAAATCGCCGTGAGCGAGAAGGTGATCTCTGCGGATGACGACCTGCTTCATCCCACCTATTATATCTCCCCTGCTGTTGACAAAGACTGGCTGCAAAAACGTCTTACCGAGGCCTTTGCTGACAGGCGTAACTGTCTCTTCCCTCCTGACTCCATGGACAACAGTCTGCAGATACTGCATAAACTGGGTTACACCGGGCCGATGTGGGATCTGCTGCTCAAGGACGGTAAAAAAAGGGAACGGGCAAAACATGCCTGAGATCGGCTCTCTGCCGAAGGGCTATCTCTGGTGCGCTCTCCCTGTTTACAACAACCAGGAGACACTCTACCGGGTTGCGGCAGAGTGCCGCGCACTTGTCCCGCACGTCGTCGTCGTTGATGACGGCAGCAGTGATATTGATGTAGCTAAGCTGCTTGCCGGTCTTGACGTGACAGTTCTGGTGCACGCAGAGAATCGCGGCAAGGGGGAGGCTATCCGTACCGCCGCAAGGTATGTGGAAGAGCAGGGAGGGGTATACATGGTGACTGTCGATACCGATGGCCAGCATCTTCCTTTTGACATCAACAGGTTCATCCCTCGCCTTCTTGAGGATGACCCGGCGATAATTGTCGGCTGCAGAAATTTCACTACTGAAAATGTTCCTTTTTCAAGCCGGTTCGGCCGTTCTTTCGCCAATTTCTGGCTGCTGGTCGAGACCGGTCTGAATATAGATGACTGCCAGAGCGGTTTCCGGGCATATCCGGTCAAATATCTCAACCGCCTGCAGCTCAGAGGCTCGCATTACGATTTCGAGGCCGAGGTGCTGGCCCGGGCCGCCTGGGCCGGGCTGTCCCTGAAGATGGTAGATATTGACGTGGTCTACCCGAAGCCTGAAGAGCGGGTCTCAAGCTTCAGACCATTTCTCGACAACCTTCGCCTGACGCACAGTCATGCCATGCTGGTAGGGAGGCGGCTGCTGCCGCTGCCGCACAAACGGCTGGTGACGAAGAAGAGTGCCGGACTCTCTTTGCTGCGCCATCCAGGGAAAGTACTGCGGATGCTGCTGAAGGAGAGTGCGACTCCGGAAGGGCTCGCTCTTTCCGCGGCGGTCGGCATTTTTATCGCCGTTCTGCCGATTTTTTTCCTCCATTCCTGGGTCATCCTCTACTTTTCTCAGCGCCTCGGTCTCAACAAGATTGTCTCCCTGAACATTCAGCACCTGGCTATGCCCCCGTTTATACCGGCTCTCTGTATTGAGCTTGGCTACTACATGAGAAACGGCGCCTGGCTTACCGATCTCACCTTTGCTACCGTATTCCGGGAGTTCTCCTCCAGGCTGTACGAGTGGTTTCTCGGCGCTCTGGTCATTGCCCCGCTTGCCGCCTTAATCGCCTGGATAGTCATCTATGCTATTGCCGGTTTTATCAAGAATATCAGGTGCCGCAATGTCCAGCCAAAAGACTGTTGAGCGCAAGCGCGGCAACAGTCTCGGTTTCTGGTTCTTCGCAGCGGCAACCAGACTGACCGGGCTTTCCGGGGCTTACGGCCTGCTCTACTTTGTCTGCCTCTATTATCTATTGATCGACAAAGCTCTGGTTAGCGAGTCCCTGCCTTACATCAGAAGAAGATTCCCTGATTGCAGCAGGTCCGGGCAGCTCTGGAAACTCTATCTTCTCTTTGTCAGCCAGGGAAAAACCCTTGTTGACTGTTATGCGATCTCTGCCGGCTACAAGGGGATCGAGATTGATATCAAGGGGTATGAAAAAGTCCGCGAACTGATCGCCTCCAGTGACCGCGGGGCGATTCTCCTCACGGCTCATATCGGCAGCTGGCAGGTTGCCATGTCCGCATTGAAGCGGTTTGACCGGCATGTTCACGTCATGATGCGCCCCGAGGATAACGAGGCGGTCAAGGCTGCTCTGAACCTTGACAGCGAACAGGAACGGGTACGGGTCATTCTCACCAGTGGAGCTCTCGGCGGGGTCATTGAGGCAATGAGGGCCATTGCCGCCGGCGAGCTGGTGACCATCATGGGAGACCGGCCCTATGATTTCCCTGCCACAGAAGCGTCCTTTCTCGGCGGGGCGGTCAGTTTCCCATACGGCGCGTTCACCCTGGCAGCAGCGGCAAAATGTCCGATTATTGTCCTTTTATCTGCCAAGACAGGAACAAATAGGTATGTTGTCGATGTTTCCCATGTGATTGAGCCGCCATCCGGCGAGCGGCTGCGTGACAGTGGCGAGACCGGCAAAGCGGTGCAGAAGTACGCTGATATTCTTGAACAATATGTTGATGACTACCCGCTGCAGTGGTTTGTATTTCGTGATATCTGGAAATAGGCTCAGCAACGATCCCTGCCTGTATTCTGCAACAAACTCAATAGTTCTTTAGCATTTGCAGTTATCTGTGAACTTCATTGAAATCCGTGGCTGAAAAGCCTTATTGACATTGCTTTGCAGTTCACAAACTGCCGTGCAAAACTGCGGTCAACTGCCCCACATTATGGGCGTCGCTCCCCCAGTGGCTATACCAACCGGCCGACTGGAGGTTGAGAGCGTTTTGCCTGACCCGGGCACCATAGTGCCCCAACAGGCTCCCCAGGTTGCCCTGAAATTGACAGCCTAACTCCTCCAGACACTGCAGGAGCGGTGACTGGCGACCGGTGTCCGGTGACTTGTTATTGGTGCCGAACAGTTTTCTTAGCAGGCCTGTTCCTGGTGCCTGTGCGGCTACCGGTTCCAGAAGGTGGCAGCGCTCGGGATGGGCGATCATCGGGATCAGCCCCCGCAGTACAATTTTGGCCATGATTCGCTGCGCCAGATGACTGTCACACGTAGTCGGCAGCTCTACCAGCAGCATATTGCCCGGAAGCGGCAGCGGATCATCCAGGGCTTCGGGCAGGAACTCGTCAAGGTAGTACTCAGCAGCGGGATAAAGGGTAAGGGGGATGCCGGCCAGTTCCAACTCAGCCTGCAAAGCGGCCGTGGCAGTGCGCACGACAGCGGCGGAGTTGTCCCAGACACCGCGTATCCGGTGCGGGGTGCAGCAGATCTCACTGAAGCCGGCAGCAGCAAGCAGGCGCGCCATGGCCAGTGACTCCGCCAGCGATTTCGAACCGTCATCGAGACCCGACAACAGGTGGCAATGGTAGTCGATGGTTGAATTTTGAATTTTGAATTCTTGATTTTTAATAGTCAAAATATGAACCCGAAAGAGCAATTTAGTATCAGGTTTGGTATCTAAAATTCAAAACTAAAGATTCATAATTGCCTTTACATCTTTTTCAGTTTTGCCAGCAGCCGCTGATACCACGGTTTCTGTTTGCCGTCGGGATAGGTTTCCTGGTCGTCGTAGCCGTAGCCGTAGCCGTAGCCGTAACCGTAACCGTAGGTAGAGGCACGGTCGTTCTTGTCGTTGATGACGAAGCCGGCGATGGGTGCTTCGACAGTGGCGAGAATTTCGCGCATCCGCAACAGAGCCTTCTGGGGCACCCGGCCGGCATCCAAAAGAACTACTACGGTGTCGCAGAGCTGCACCAGGATGGGAGTATCGCTTACCGCCAGTACCGGCGGCGCATCGATGACGATGTGGTCGTAGCGTTCCCGCAGGGTGGCCAACAGCTCAACCATCTGCTCGGAGCCGAGCAGTTCGGCCGGGTTAGGGGGAGTGGTGCCGGCGCTGATGGCGTCGAGTCCACTCATGAGGGTGTGATGAATCGCTGTTTCCTGACTGCAGTCACCGGCGAGGAGTTCGGTCAGGCCGGGGACTTTGGGGAAGGCGAAGATCTCATGGAGTGTCGGTCGCCGCAGGTCACAGCCGATGAGCATAACCCGGGCACCGGTCTGGGCAAGGATTTCTGCCAGGTTGGCCGAGGTGGTGGTTTTGCCTTCGCCGGGAAAGGCGCTGGTAACCATGATCACTTTGTGGCTGCGCCGGGCAGTAGCATAGTGCAGGGCGGTACGCAGGGAGCGGAATGATTCGGCGGCGGCTGATTTGGGCTTCTGGTAGCTTACCAGGTTGGCGTCGGAACGGCTGCCGTCTTCATTTTCGGTGGCGATGTGAGGTATGAGCCCAAGGAAAGGCCAACCGAGCAGCCGTTTGGCTTCATCGGCATCCTTGACGGTGTCATCCATGTAATCGTGGAAGAAGGCCAGGCCGATGCCGAGCATCAGGCCTACGAGCAGCCCGAGTAGCAGATTCTTTTTCTTCCGCGGTTTCAGCGGATTTTCCGGGGCGATGGCCGGGTCGACAACCTTGATGTTGCTGATGGTGGACGCCTGGGCGATGCGCGCTGCTTCATGTTTTTGCAGCAGGAAGGTATAGATGTCGGCGTTGACCTTGGTGATGCGGGTGAAGCGCGCCAGATCGCGCTCGGCGGCCGGCAGGGAGCGCAGTTTGCCCTCAAAGGCGGCGAGGCGCTTGCTGATATCGCCCTCCTGCTTGGAGAGGTTCTTCAGGGCGGTGTCAAAGGTGGCCCGGATCTTGATCTGCAGTTCGTCGATCTGCCCTTGCAAGGCTTTGACCTGGGGGTGCCGTTCGGTGTTCTCAGCCAGAAGGGCGCGTTTCTGGATCTCCACTTCGGTCAGTTTGGTTGCCAGGGCAGAGATCAGCGGCTCCTGGCTGGCCGCCGGAGAATAGATGGTGCCTTTGCGACCGGCATCCTTCAGTGCGGCGACGGCGAATTCGATCTGTTTTTTCTGCAGAGCGACACCGGCGCGCTCTTTTTCCACTTCGGAGAACTTTTTGATCAGCTCTTCGGCTTCGCTGTCGAGTTTGACGAAGCCGGTGGAGCTTTTGTACCCCTGCAGCTCCCCTTCGGCCTTTTCCAGCTCGGCCCGAACATCTTTAAGCTGCTCTTCGACGAAACCGAGGGTGCGGCTGGCTTCTTCGGTTTTGAAGGCTACGGTCTGATCAAGGTAGGCCTGGACGAGGGTGTTGACGACGTCGCGCGCCAGGGCCGGGTCGTTATGCTGATAGGCAATCCGGATGATGTTGGTCTTCTTGCCCACTTCGTTGGCTTTGATGCCGCTACGCAGCCCTGCGACGGTGCTGTTGAAGGGTTTCAGTTCCAGTTCACAGACTTCGCCGGCATTACCTTTGAGTTCGGCTACCAGCAGGTTGACGGTGGCGGTCTTGAGGAGCTGACCGACGACTCCTGTGGCCAAAGGTTTACCGTTGTCGTCGCCCAGGGTGTAGGTGGCGGCACCGGTGGACTGCAACTGGTAGGAGGGTTTGGCGTCGCTTGAGCTGAACTCCAGAAGTTTGCAGATGGTGTTGCTGTTTTTGGTTTTGACAGACCAGTCGATGTGCAGTCGCCTGACTACCTGTTCGGCGATGGTGCGGGATTTGACGATCTCGATTTCGGCATCGATGGGGTTGTTGCTGGAGAGCATGGCAAGTTCGCCGAGCATGCCCCCTTTGGAAGTTTTGTCATCTTTGACGTAAAGCGTGGCAGTCGCCTCGTAGACCGGCTTCATCTGGAGGGTGTAGATCGTGACTGCGGCGAAGATTGCCAGGAAAACGACCATGAAGGTGCGGCGGCGGCGCAGGACGACAGCGATGTAGTCGGTGAGATGCACCTCTTCTGGTAACGACGGACGCTGCGGTGTGAGGGGTGACTGGATGGGACTCATGGCTTTCCTTTGCTTAAAACAGTTCTATGCTCAAGGTTGATAAATAAGTGCAATAACGGTGGTTGAAGCTGGCACAAGGTTTTAAAAGTCGAGCCGCTTATTAAATGAGTCAGTTACTGCTACTCAGGAATTTTATGACGACAAACGGCTGGAGGATGGCGCTGATTGTCTGCAGCGACGGCAGAATCTCGGCGATGACGTCGTTCCAGCTGCCCATCTGGCTGCGCGGTACGTAGACGATATCGCCTTCCTGCAGGATGAACGGCAGGGTCTGGCCGCGCATCATGCGGTCGAAGTCGACCACGATCAGTTCACCACGGGTAGGCGAGAGGGACCGGATAATACGCACATGAGCAAGGTCATAGCCGGTTTCGCGCAGTTCGACGGAGGCGATGGCTTGGGCCAGGTTGAGCTGGCCGTTAAGCATCTGGACCGGTCCCGGTTTCTTGACCGAGCCGAAGACGAATATCTGCTGCAAGGACCTGTCCGGCAGGTAGATGATATCACCGGTGCGGAGCCAGACATTCTGGCGCTGGTCGCCGCTGGTGAGAAGGGCAAAAATATCCACCGGCTGGACTTTGCCGTTGCGGCTCAGGCGGGCGCTGCGCAGGTTGGCATTGGGATCGAAACCGCCCCCAAGCGACATGCCCTGCAGGAGGCTCAAGGGGCGGTCAAGATAGTAGGTGCCGGGGGCTTTGAAGGAGCCGAGCAGATAGAGCGGCTGGCTCTTGTAGTCGGTGACTTCGATTATAACCCAGGGGTCCTTGAGATAGAGCAGCAAGGACTCTTTCACCTTCTGCTGGGCTTGCGGCAGGGTCAGACCGCCGACGTTGATCTGCCCGGCCATGGGGATGGCGATCTGGCCGCTGCCATCCACCCGGCTCCCCTGGATTTTACTGTTGGCACTGCCTGACGCGACCATGAATTCCGGTTTGCCGCTGATGTTAACGTAGAGGACGTCACCGGGGCCGATACGATAGTCGGCTGCAGGCTGGGCATCCGCAAGCGGCAGAGCAACGCTGACCTCCTGGCGTTCGGTTACGGCGGAGGCGGTTTCGTCGCTGATCTGCAGACGGCTGCCGGCCGAGATATCCCGATAGGTGGGGGCGCAACCGGCGGTCACGATGACCAGAATCAGGCCAAGCAGTAAAATCAGTAAGTGGTGGTTAATGAACTGAGAAGGCGTAAAGCTGGGCTGAGGCACGTTGTTCGTCTCCTCTGAATGTAGGCAACACATTTAAATTAAGAACTTTTTATACACTCGTCAGGGGTTCAAAGTCAAAGGGATAATGCCTGATCCGACTCTTTCGTGCTTACCGGTTCTACAATCTGTCAGGTCATCATAAGCCCGGTTAGGCGTACCTGTAGCGTTAACGGGGCACGAAAGACGGCAGTGGTTTGTGTCTCGTGATATCTGGAAGTAGCATCAGCGGCGATCCCCAGCTGCATTCTGCCACAAAATATATCAACCTTTAATGTTGCCTAACGTTTCCGGATAGGATACTAATGATGAAAATATTTTATGTGAATTTTATGGAGATGTAATGGCGCTGGTTATGTCCACTGTTACGTTCGGGTAAACCCGTTCGGGGCCGTTCGGGGTCGGACCAAGTAAACATACTGAAACTGTTATAAAAATAAGCAAAAATAGGGTTTTTTTACTCTTAGAACCACTTTTTTGACGACAATAATGAGCGTTTAAGAATGGCGCGAGCAAAACGATATTGGGAGAAAAGATCGAAGAAAAGTCGGAAGAGTTATCTTTTCTGAGAGAAGAAGGTGCGCCTTAGAACGCTGATTTTGCCCCTGAAAATGAGGCTCTAAGCGCTGCGAACACCTTCTTTTGGGATAATTATATCATTGTTTTCGGCTGGTTAGCTTGGTCCGACCCCCAACAGGTTCCTTTGAGAGCCTCTCCGTAAATATAAGTTCACTCAGCACGCCGGGCAAGCCAGATTACATGGCGACCGCCACGTGTTCCGCGTGCCCGTACCGTGATCTCCTCAACAGTAAAGCCGGTCTGGCGCAAGCGCTTGGTGAAAGCCGGCGAACCGGCAAAAGACCAGACCGCCAGCACCCCCCGGGGACGGAGGGCGCAGAAGGCCGCTGTCAGACCGGTCACGCTATAAAGCAGGTCGTTTTCGCTGCTTGTCAGCCCGTCCGGGCCATTGTCCACATCCAGCAGAATGGCATCCCAGACCCGCTTTTCCTCCATAATCACCCGACAGACATCCGCCTCACGCACCGTCACCCGGGGGTCAGCCAGGGGGTTGCCGGCCAGAGCTGCCATCTGGTCACGATTCCACGCCACCACTTGCGGCACCAGTTCTGCCACCACTAGTCGGGCAGCAGGCCCAAGATTCCGCAAAGCCGCCATGGTGGTAAAACCCATGCCCAGCCCGCCGATAAGCATCCGCGACGTTTCAAGTGCGGCGAGCCGTGCGCAGACCAGTTCAGCCAGGGACTCCTCCGAGCCGTGCATCCGGCTGTTCATCAGTTCGCAGCCGGCCACCCGGATGGAGAACTCCTCACCGCGCCGGTAAAGCAGCAATTCCCGGTCGCTTCCCGGCACCGGTGCACTATCGATTAATTCCCAAGGAACCATAAAAACCTCAGCGGATTTGTGATTTTGTCGTGCTCATAGTGGTCACATTCACACCAACAATTCAAGTAATCACGTCCATGCTGAAGTTTTTTCAGTTTTCAGCCCCGTTTCCAACCTCCAAACACAGACCCTTTGGAACCTCCGGGGTCAGGTTTGACTTATGGACATTTGAAAGTGGTATATCGCCTGGCAAAAGTTATGAGCAAAAGGGGTCTTGGGGGCAGGCTTCCAAGATGCCAAGATTGATGGCATGGTTTCCAGGTTGTCAAGTCGAGAAAGTCCAGGATTCTTCCCACTCACACTCCCTCTCCCAAAACAACGAAAGCCCGCTTTCGCGGGCTTTCCGGTCAGACATTAAAAAATATTTAAGAGTTCTTCATCCTTTACAGCCATATAACCTGGGTCGCCACACAACAAAACAGTAATCAGGTACATATAACTAACCATTACGCTTGATCTCTCGATACCCATTGACGCCACAACGCTATAACGTTATTGTGAAGGCAGGAGGTGACAGCTATGGGAAGTCTTGTCAAGCGGGCAACTGTCTATTTTGATCCTGCCATGCACAATGCTTTGCGCCATAAGGCGTTGGAGACGTCACGCAGCCTTTCGGACATCGTTAATGATGCCGTGCGGCTTTCCCTGGCAGAGGATGCAGAAGATCTGGCTGCCTTTGATGAGCGTGTCCATGAGCCGCTGGTCAGTTATGAAGCTCTGCTGAAGGAGCTGAAGGCCGATGGCCGCATATAGCATTTTTTTCAAGGAGCCTGTCAGAAAGGATATCGAGGCAATACCGGGCAAGGATCTGCAGCGCATCATGGAGCGCATCGCTATGCTCGCCGTTGACCCTCGCCCGCAAGGCAGTGAAAAGCTTTCCGCACAGGAACGCTATCGCGTCCGTCAGGGTGATTACCGTATTGTCTATTCCATCCAGGACTATGAGCTCACAGTCTGGATCGTGAAAGTTGCTCACCGCCGGGAAGTTTATCGATAATTGATCGGAATCGGGGGATAATACGATTTACCGCCACCTCCGCTCCTCACAGCTGGACCCGCAGAGCATGAAGGAGTGAGGTCAATTTGAAAAAGACTGTCATGGTGATGGTGGCTGTTTTCTCAACCGTAACGATTGCACTGGCTGAAGCGCCGGCCTGGAAGGATATATCTGCGGAAGCACGGAAGGAGATCGCGAGTGAGAACATCACTATTGAGATCTACAGCAAACTTCTAAAACGGCAGATCGTCGTCCAGAAAAGAGCCACTCCTCCCGGAATGACAGGGGTCCATGTTGCCGGATTCGGTATCGTCAATGCCAGTGGCGATGCCGCCTGGAACGGCATTACCGAGTGTGCCAATCTGCCTGAGTTCATGCCGAGCATGGTTGATTGCCACGAAATAAAGGCTGACAAACCTCTCGGCCATAATGAAAAATGGACGTCCAACGAGCTGCGGTTTTCTTTCGGTCCTCTTTCAAAGACGATCAAGATAATCGAGGACGTTAAGTGGTACCCGAAAAAGAAATATACCTGGAAGCGAGTGAGCGGTGATACGAAAGTAAATATCGGGTCGTGGCGGATCATTAATCTGAGTGATGCCCGGCAACTCCTCGTCTACGATACAATCACTGACGTAGAAGGCGTTCCCGACTGGGTTTCAAGTGCCCTCACCGGAAGCAATCTTCCGGCCACAGTTAATGCGATGCGGAAATGGATAGAAGAGGCGCACGTGAAAAGATAGGGCGCCTTCGCCTGTTTTGTTGAGAACAGAAGACAACAAGGTGAATTCATCGCCAGGAATTACCGGCGCAATTACCAGAGGAATGAACGGAACGTGACAGCCAACTATCCCATCACAACAGCATTGCCCTGGATTGCCGCGATAACGGGCGGCATACTCGTATTCCTTGGCTACGCCGGTTTTGACCGGTTCTATCTCGAATGGGTCTGCCTTGTGCCTGTTCTGTGGGCGATCCGGGACCAGCGCCCCGGCCGGGCCTTCCTTATCGGCTGGCTTGCGGGCATCGTCACGAACATCGGCGGTTTCTACTGGGCCATCCAGATGTTTCAGCAGTTCGCCGGGATGGCCCGGCCGCTTGCCGCCCTCGGTCTGCTGCTGCTGGCCGCGGCCAACGGCTTCCTGTTTGCCGCCTGGGCGTGGGCCACACGACTGATTACCCGCGATAACGGCTGGAGCGTGGTCTGGATTTCCCCGGTGGTATGGACGGCGCTGGAGAAGTTCTGGCCCGAAATATTCCCGAACTATCTCGGCGCCAGCCAGTACAAACTCCCCCTAGTGACCCAGATAGCGGATCTGACCGGTATCCTCGGGGTCTCATTTATCGTCGTCTACCTTAATTCCGCACTTTTTGCGTCTCTTGAACAGTGGTCCCGGAACCGGCGCTGCGCCATTCGCCAACTGCTGGTCCTTGCGTCGGTTATGGCAGCGGTGCTTATCTACGGCCAGGTCCGCATCAGCGCCGTGGACCGGCAGGCCGGGGCTGCCGAACATCTGACCATCGGGCTGATTCAGACCAACCGCGGCGCGGGTGACAAACGCCATGACCCGGATAGCCTGCTCCGCGAGCACCAGGATATGTCGCGGACGCTTGCCGCCAGCCAGTCCCTCGACCTGATTGTCTGGCCCGAATCCGTTCTCAGCGTCAGGCTGGCGTCCCGCAAGGGAAACCTGCCATCCGGAATGCTCGGTGACAGGCACACGTCAACCATGTTCGGTGCCGTCCTGTTGCCCGGTGAGGACAGCGCGGCCCTCCCTTATGGTTCCGCCCTGCTGGTGGACGGTGCCGACCGGATTCTCGGCACCTACGACAAGATGGTGCTGGTCCCTTTAGGCGAGTACATCCCGTTTGGCAAGACCTTCCCGGCACTGTATTCGCTGCTGCCCGTCCCGGGCAGGTTCCAGCCGGGGGAGAGCCTTGAGCCGCTACCGTTCGGAAAGTACCTGTTCTCGGTGAACATCTGTTACGAGGACATCTTCCCCGGCCATGTCCGCTCCCTGATGCGGGGCAGCCCAGCGCGGCGCATTCCCGATGTGATGTTCAACCTGACTAACGACTCCTGGTACGGCAAAACGACCGAACCGGTTGAACACCTTGCCCTGGCAAGCTTCCGTTCAATCGAGCATCGCCGCTCCCTGGTACGCTCCACCAGCACCGGCATTTCGGCCTTCGTGGATCCGGTCGGGCGTATCGTCTCACAAAGCGGGATCTGGACCAGAGAGACGCTGGTCGGCAGGGTACCGATGATGCAGGGCCGCACAGTCTATGCGCTGCTCGGGGACTGGCTCGGCTGGATCTGTGCACTGATAGCCCTGGTCGGCATCGGTCGGGCGCTCGTTGTTTCAGCGCGCCGCAACGAGCCCCTTAAACCGCTCCGTGAAGCTGCTGTTTCCCGGCACAATAAACAGTCCAAGCCGTGAGGAGTTCCGGGACGGGGTTCCGGGGACAGGGATTTCCGGGTGTTAGGCGTCACGAAAATGCCTGGGGAACCTCTGGGGTCAGAAAAGAAGAGGTGTCAAAGCTACACCTTTGTTTTTACATGCCTGTGAAAACATACCGATAGTTACATACAGAAGAGCTACAGCTACCGAAATAACAAATTGCTTCTTCATTTACCTACTTGCTGCTTTCATGGCTGGATGCTCGGGATCATTGCACGTTTGATGCAGGAAACACGATGCGAAAGTCGCTCCCACGTCCTTCTTCACTTTCAATTTCAATCCGGCCGTTATTAGCCTCTACGGACCAACGGGCTATAGAGAGGCCAAGTCCTGTCCCGCCCACTTCCCGCGAACGTCCCTTGTCAACCAGGTAAAACCGGTCGAAAATCCGGGTTATGTCCTGCTGCGAAATCCCAATGCCGTTATCGATAATGGAGATGTACGACTCATTAGTGTTGGTATGACCAACAGTTATTGTGATGACTGATTCGACCGGAGAATATTTGATGGCATTGTCCAGCAGATTTATCAACGCCTGTCGAATGGTGGCGCGATCAACTGACACAATCACCGATCTGTCAACAGACAAGCGGATGGTCTGATGTTTCTCCTCCGCCAGTACATGCAGCAGTTCAACTGATTCCTGGGCTAGACTGGCAAGATCTATTGTTTCCCGCTGTAGTTCGATCTGACCGGAATCGGCTCGCGAGAGCAGCAGCAGTGAGTCGATCATCTGACGCAGGCGGTCGGTTTCTTCCAGGATGCTGCCAATGGCCTCACGACAGTCGCCCCGTCCTGCGGGTTGATGCAGGGCCGTCTCGCCGATACTGCGGATAGCTGCCAGTGGTGTGCGCAATTCATGGGAGGCATCGGCTGTAAAGCGTTTCAGACGGTTAAACGAGTCCTCGATCCTGCCAAAGGTCTGGTTGAAGACGGTTGCCAGACGGCTTAACTCATCTTCACTACCTCCAACCGGCAGCCGTTCGGACAGGTTTTCGGCACTGATCTCTTCTGCCTTGCGGGTGATAGAGCTGATCGGAGCGAG
This sequence comes from Geobacterales bacterium, assembly GCA_038206285.1. GTDB lineage: Bacteria > Desulfobacterota > Desulfuromonadia > Geobacterales > DSM-12255 > VEOV01. Next base: position 22,671 of record JBBRBA010000005.1, on the reverse strand, counting down.
TACGTGGCCGGCAATGACATAGCCGATTGCCAGTGACAGAACCATTGAAAGCGGCAGGATTAACAGTATGATCAGTGCCAGCGTTTTCATTGTCTGGCGGATCGACTTTTCGTCATGCGCAACTGAAATCTGATAGGTATGCCCGGGAATCGACATCGAGCTGTTTACAAGCCGGTATGACACGCCATAGTGCTGCTGAACGATAAATTTGTTTTCTGCAGCCGGGCGCTCTGCTGCGAGCTGTTCCAGGTTAGCGGTATTCCAGTTGTCGGATGCAATTAACTGTTGCCCATTGTCGCGGATGCTGAACAGAAGAATAGGGCCGTGGTTGGCAATTTTGAAAAGGCTGGCCGGATCGTGCCTCAGATACTCCTGAATTGTCGCAAAATCCTTGCGGAGGTGATTTTCAATCTGTCCCACCAGCGCCCGCTGGACGAAAAAGTATATTCCGCCTGACACCATCAAAATTGTGGCAATCAGGGCCGCTCCGTACAGAAGCGTGAAGCGGGCACGGATGCCCAAACGGCTAGTCATTGTGGTTCTCCACCCAGGCAGAAACCGACACCCCGCAGGGTGCGGATCAGCTTTTTCTCGAAGGGGCCGTCAACCTTGCGCCGCAGACGTGCCATGCTGACATCGATCACATTGTCCAGCGGTGTCGAGCGCTCGCAAACCTGCCACACATCTTTGGCCAGCATCTCCCGGGAAACGATATGTCCCTGGTTTAGAAGCAGGTAGGCCAGCAGCTCAAACTCCTTGACCGTCAGATCGAGAGGCAGCCTGGAACGGACTGCCCGGTGTGACAGCAAATCAACTTCCAGATCATCAATTTTAAGGAGGTGTTGCGGTTCAAGGTTTCCGCGCCGCAGTAGCAGGCGGATTCTGGCCAGAAGCTCGGGAAAGGCAAAGGGCTTGACCAGGTAGTCATCGGCACCGCTGTCAAGACCGAGTACACGATCTTCGACTGTATCCCTGCCGGTAAGCACCAGGATCGGCGTGGTGATCCCCTGGCTGCGAATCGTAGTGAGAATTTCGATGCCGTCCCTGCCGGGCAGCATCAGATCCAACAACATCAGATCATATTCCTCTGTTGTGAGACAGAAATATCCATCTTCACCGCTGGAGGCGGTTGTTACTTGATATCCTTCCGCTTCCAGCCCATTCTTGAGGGCACCGGCTATTTTTTTTTCATCTTCAACAACCAGAATACGCATAGCATCCCTACTAGATGGAATCAGAGGGGGATTAAATTCAATCCCCCTCTGGTTTTCAGAAAGCAAATGTTAGAAAGGTGGTGCTCCGATACTGTTCCCGGCTACGTGGCACTTACTGCATGTGACCGCTTTTGTCAGGTTATGTGAGGGCCAGTTTTCCTCAACATCGTGCTTGAGGGCTTTAACAACAACCTTCCCTGCGTCTCGCATCAGGCCTTTTCCTCCGGGAAAATGGCTCAATTCGGCATCATGACAGGCGATGCACGTAACATCCGCATGACCACCCGGAAAGGGAACTAAGCTAGCGCTAGTTGATCTGTGTGCCGTCGGGTACCCTGTGTGGCAATTGGTGCATTGGGCCTTGCCGTTGAGTCGCCCGCCAGCCGCGGTGTTCGTGAGGGCCATGTCGTGAAGTTCAGTGTGGCAAGCCGTACAGAATTTTTTGGTCGTATGTATGCCGCGATTAACGGTAAGTTCCAGCTCTTCAGCCTGCGGATGGCGGCGAATGCCGATACCGGCTATGCCAATAGCCGGCCTACTTTTATCTCCCTGATAGTAGCCGGTGTGACAAGCAGTACAAACCTTATTGGAGCTCTGCAGGTCAGCTTTACCAAGGAAATCATGTGAAGCAATGTTGAACGTCCGGTCCATTCCCCATTCACTCCTGTTCCCTTTGTGCGCTTCCGCACTTATAGTGTCAGGGGCTACGGCTGTTTGGCCATAATTAGTCCAGTAATCAAGGATGCTGCCCACTTCCTTTTGTATAATATTTGTCTTGAAGTGACAAGTGCCGCAGTTGTTGCCTATGTGGCAGCGCTCGCAATCATTTGCGATAAAGTTTTCGTTTGTGTTGACAACGACCCCATCCGTTCCTGTTACTGGCACCACAACACGGGGCGTGCCGTCTGCATTGAACTTCATATCCTTGATGGTCCCATGCTCGCTTGTCGCAAATGCCGCATAGCGCGCATCCTTATGACAAGCGAGACACGCCGTGGCGGGGACTGTATAAAAGTTTCGTGTCTTCGTCACATCGGTGTTTTTTGCACTGAAGCGCGCCCAACTCCCGTAGGTACGAAGCGATGCGTTTGCACCGGTTTGGTGCGGAGAGACCATGCCGGTATGACAGGAGGTGCATTCCACCGTTCCATGTTTTGTCTTGCCATAGGCCGCGATGTCCACATAGAGCGGCACCTTCTCGGTGCCGACTGTCATAGCCAGGTCCTTGTTGCCATGGCAATCAGAGGTCAGGCATGTCGCGCCGACTGGGCTTGCCGTGCTTGCCGGGCTTGAAGGGTTATCATCCCCGCCGTTACAGCCGGCAAGCGGCAGCATCGCTAGTAAACCTAGCGATATCAAGTATGAATTTCTTCTTTTCATCTGGTTCTCCTTTTCGGTTTAGTACTATTTCGGTGCGGAAAATGACACTTCGTCGGTCTACAAAGAGCATTTAAGGCATACTTTCATACAAGTTGGTTCCTCCGAATGCCTGGAGATACAACCGATAAGGCAAGCGGCTTCATCCTGAAGACATAATACGTTTCATGAATAGATCACCTCCTATTGAAGATTGACGCTAATCATCAAAAATTATAAATCCCTTTGATCCTCTCCAAACATCTCGAGCAGCACTGCTTGCCTAAACCATTAGCCAACATTTTTTTAATTTTGATACACAATAGCATCAGGCCAGATTGAATCAACTGACGTTTTTCTTACATAACTGTAAGAATCGGCGCTAAAAAAAGGCCGGGTTTCCCCGTCCGATGCATCGATGTTTACGGCGGCCCATCCAGGGCCGCGATGCTGCCGCTTCAGGTGAAGGGATGCTGGCTGGGGTCGGACCAAGCTGACAGGATGTAATGATGAAGTATTTAGCCATTTAATACCCCTTTATTGCCTTAGAGCCGCGTTTTGCAGGTAAAAAAGAAAATCTCTAAAGTCCAGGACTCTTCCCGCTCACACCCCTCTCCCAAAACAACAAAGCCCGCTTTAGCAGGTTTCAGGTCTTTTATAAGCATTTCTGCTTGCCTGCAGCACATTACCCTTGTGACAGGACTGACCGGTTGACTCCCATGCTAGCACCTGCTAGCATAATGTAACTGGAGGGAGATTAAATGAGCAGGCAACTTAACTTGCGAGTCAGTGATGAATTTGCGGAGCGGCTTGAACGGTTGTCGAAGAGAGTAGGAAAGCCCATGGCTACCGTTCTCGAAGCGATTGGAACGCCGTCTATAATGGCGGCTGAAGAGGACGCCCGTTTTGAAGCTGATTCTCTGGCCGCATGGGAAGAGTATCAACTGAACGGTGCCCATGTGGCCGATTCCGCCATTGACGACATGTTCACTGAAGCGCTTACATTGGCCGGATCGGTGGCGAAAAGAGCCGGCGTATGAGCCGGAAGGTTGTTGCCACACCACTTTTCGCCTGCAGACTGAAAGGATTTCTCGATGAGTATGCCGAGCTTGGCGCGGTTCGCTTTGTTGAGCGTCTCCGTGCAAGCTACCGGATAATGGTTCAAAATATCGGCGAATTCGAGGAGATTGCGCCGGCCCGGCGACGTACCGTCGGCGGAAAAACAATTACTCTGCGGGAATACCTCCTTGATGCCGGTGCACGCGATTTCCTGGTTCTTTATTGGCTGCCGCCGGACCCTGGTGAACCGGTGCTGCTGCTCAATATTCGAATCGGCGGGCAGAACAGGTTTCGCTGGAAATGAGTAAGGGACAACATGGGGCGCTGCGACAGTCTGAACCCCGGCAGGCAGAAAAGTGACTGTAAAACCGGTGAACCGGGTGGTGACAATGACCTGCTAAGCGCTGACACAGCTGCTGCTCTCCTGCAGTGGGGCGATCGAGGATTATCCTTTCGGCCCGGCGGCCGACGTCTTCAAGGTGTGTGGGAAGATGTTCGCCCTAGTGGCGCTCAATGAAACGCCGCTGCGGCTTACTCTCAAGTGCGATCCGGTCGAGGCCGACTTCCTCCGCCAGATCTGCGGGCGGTCAGGCCGGGGTATCACCTGAACAAGCAGCCCTGGAACACTATACCCCTAGCGGCTGGATGCTGCGGGAGGTGGGGAAGCGGGACCGGTTAGCGGCAGAGGCTTTCCTCCGAACCCACTGCCGCGTCATGCCCCGCACCATGCTGCGCTATGCCATCGAACGGTTGCTGGCGGAAGAGCGGCAACGCTATCAGAAGGGGAGCGGCTGAATCCCCCGCTCACTGTTGCCGCCGATTTTCAGTTTGATAAACCCGAGCGATTTGCCTATGACTGCCTTTAAATTATTTTCACCCCGCAGCGACCGCACCGCGGCCATGCCTTTCATTATGCTGACCGTGCTGATCGACATGGTGTCGTTCGGTTTGATCATACCGGTGCTGCCGACGCTGGTCGGCAGCTTCACCAGCTCGCAGGCAGATCAGGCCTTCTGGTATGGTGCCGTGGTGTTCTCGTTCGGGATCGCCAATTTCTTCGCCTCGCCGATCCTCGGCGCACTGTCCGACGCCTATGGCCGCCGTCCGCTGCTTTTGCTCGGTTTTTGCGGACTTGGCCTCAACTTTTTTGCCACCGGCCTCGCAACAGCGCTATGGATGCTGATCGCGGTGCGATTGGTGGGTGGGGCGCTGCAAGCCAATGCGGCCGTTGCAAATGCCTACGTGGCTGATATCACTGCTCCCGAGGATCGTGCCAAGCGCTTCGGCATGCTCGGTGCCATGTTCGGTCTCGGCTTCATTATCGGGCCGGTGATGGGGGGGGTGCTTGGCGCGATCAATATTCAGCTCCCCTTTTTCGTTGCCGGTGGCTTTGCCATGCTCAACTGGCTCTACGGCTATTTTGTACTCCCCGAGTCGCTGCCTGCCGAGCGTCGGCGCCCCTTCCACTGGCGCGCGGTAAACCCGCTGGTATCGCTGCGCGCCCTGACCCGACTGAGCGGCGTCGGCCGGTTGGTAGCAGTGGTCGCCTTGAGCGGTCTCGCCCAGTTCGTGCTCTACACTACCTGGGTACTGTACACGACCTTCAAGTTCGGCTGGGGACCCCGGGAAAACGGCTGGTCGCTGGCTGCGGTCGGCATGATGTCTCTGCTCGTGCAGGGCTTTCTGCTGGGCAGACTGCTGAAACGTTTCAGCCCAAGGCGCCTCCTGGTTGCCGGGCTGGTTTCGTCGTCGCTGGCTTACGCCTTATGGGGTGCAGCCTCCCAGGGCTGGATGATGTACGCGGTGATCGGCCTGAACGTCCTCGGCTACACGGTTACCGCCGCGTTGCAAAGCATCATTTCGAGCGCCGCCGACCCCAAAAGCCAGGGACAGGTAATGGGTGCGGTCAACTCCCTGAACAGTCTGATGTCGGTATTGGCCCCTCTGTGCGGCGCGCCGCTGCTTGCCACGGTGTCACATCTGCCGAACGGTGACTGGCGCATCGGCGCCCCTTTCTATTTTTGCGCGCTACTGCAAGCCGCTTCTCTGTCCCTGGCGTATCTGCACTTCCGTAACGAGAACAACCGCTGCCCGGAAGATGACGACAAAGTGAGGTTGACGTCATGAAAAAAGAGCTGCGACGTAAGGAACCGGCGCTTCCTGCTGCAGACGTCATGTCAATCCTGTTCCGGAATATTGTAGGATATGTTCTGTTATCGTCCGTGATCTCAACCGCTGGTTGTTCTTGGCCCGCTGTGAAAATAGGGAATGATAAGTATCTCCTTTCGCCACAGCAGACCAATAAGTCACAGGAAGGGGCTCCTTGAAACGAGACAAAGCTAAAAAGCAGATGATAAGCCGCCGGAGCACACACCATGACTAGAGCCATAAAATGCAGCGCAGTGCTGCTCCTGCTCCTTTTCTGCAGCAGACCTGCGTCTGCCGACATCAGGAAAGGGCCCTACCTGCTCTTCGAGGGGTCGAACACCGCCATGGCTGTTCTCTGGCAGACCGACGCCAGCGAAACCAACACCATTCGCTGGGGCACCGATACCAGCTACAGCCTGGGGGAGGCGAAAGTTGGCATCTACGGTAATGATTTCCAGCACAAACAGGTCATTAGCGGCTTGCAGCCCGGCACGAAATACTATTACGAGGTGGCAGGCTGCGGCTCCGGGTCGTTCCGCACCGCGCCGGCTGCCACGGCCACCGCAGTGAAGCTGCTGGCCTATGGCGACACCCGCAGCACACCGACGGAACAGGCGAAGGTGGCGGACAGGATGCGAGCCGTTTATACTGTTGACCCGGCCTTCCAGACCATCAGCCTGCATGCAGGCGACTGGGTGGCGAGCAATACCGAGACCAGCTGGAGCCGCGAATGGTTCGTCAGCACCAGCCCGCAGCTGCATGCTCTGCAGGCGGAAATGCCGATCGTCGGCGCGCGGGGCAACCACGAGGGGACGGGGAGCATCTACGCTAAATACTTCCCCGAGCCTTATAGTGCCGGCTTCTACTGGTCTTTTGACTACGGCCCGGTGCATATAGCGGTGGTCGACCAGTACACCCCCTACGCCGCCGGCTCGGCCCAACTGACCTGGCTCGCCGGCGACCTGGCCGCCACCACCAAACCGTGGAAGATCGTGCTTCTTCATGAGCCGGGCTGGACCGCCGGCGGCCACCACAACAACAACAAGGTTCAGAAGGTGCTGCAGCCGCTGTTCAAAAAGTATGGTGTGCAGCTGGTCATCGGCGGCCATAATCACTACTACGCGCGGGGCGTGATCGACAACATCCAGCACCTGACTCTCGGCGGTGGCGGCGCGCCGCTCTATGCCCCGACCGGGGGGCAACCCAACATCGTCAAGTCAGACCACTCCCACCACTACACAGAACTCGACATCAACGGCAGCACCATGCACTACACCGCCCGTCGTGCCGACGGCACAGTCATCGAGTCGCTCACTATACCCGCCGCCACGCTAAAAAATTCCACCCCGTTAATGGAGAATAAATGAAAATAATCATGCTTTTGCTACGCCCAGCAATGCTTGTACTCATCCTCCTCGGGTTGCCGTTCTTCGGGGGCTGTGCTGCCGAAAATGTGCGCCAGGGTCTCTATGAAGGGGTCAGGACCCGAAACAACCTGCAGAGTTCACCGGCTGAGCGTGCCGCCAGGCCGGAGTCTCCAGATTACCCGGAGTATGAACGACTGAGAAAAGAGCAGGGCTACGCCAAGTGATCGCAATGCTGGATATAACCATCCACCGGAGCGACATCATCCTCTGTCTTTGCCACCAGAACCGGACTTAAGGTCTTTCAAGATGACAGGATTGATGGCAAAACAGGTTTCGCTGGCAAGGGTAACTTTGATCAAGGCAATCTATGGAATTATTGATAGAAGGATGAAAGTAAAAAAGCCTTGACTTTACAGGAGCCCGTTGTTAAAAATAGCGTTCGTTTATCTTGCAGGCGCGTAGCTCAGGGGTAGAGCACTAGCTCGACACGCTAGGGGTCGGCGGTTCGAAACCGCCCGCGCCTACCATTGCTTTACGGCAGAGGTAATTGTGTGAGGCATCGGGTATCGATGCCTTTTCTTTTAAGGGGCAGGAAATGGCTGACATAACTGTAACGCTGCCGGACGGCTCAAGCAGGACTCTTCAGTCAGGGGCAACCGTTCTGGACCTTGCTGCATCCATCGGTGCCGGGCTGGCGAAAGCTGCAATTGCCGGGAAGATGGGTGACAGGCTGGTGGATCTGGCAGAGCCTCTTGCCGCTGGTGCCAGTGTGGCGATAATAACCGAGAAGAGCCCGGAAGCCCTCGATATTATCAGGCACACCACGTCGCACCTGCTGGCACAGGCGGTAAAATTACTTTTCCCCGCGGCAAAGGTAACTATCGGTCCATCGATAGATACCGGTTTTTATTACGATTTCGATGTTGACCATCCGTTTACTCCCGAAGATCTTGAAAAGATAGAAAAGAAGATGCAGGAGTTGGCCAAGGCCGCCCAGCCACTGGTCCGCCAGGAGCTTTCGAGTGCTGACGCAGTCAGAAAATTCAAGGATATGGGTGAGGATTACAAGGTCGAACTGATAGAAGACCTTGGCGTCGATTCTGTCTCCATTTATACCCAGGGTGATTTTTCCGATCTCTGCCGGGGTCCGCATCTGCCGTCAACCTCCTGGTGCAAGGCATTCAAGCTGACCTCAATAGCCGGCGCCTACTGGCGTGGTGACGAAAAACGCAAGATGCTGCAGCGTGTTTACGGTACCGCCTTTGCTGACAAGAAAGAGCTCGAAGCTTATCTTGAGCGGATCGAAGAGGCAAAAAGGCGTGATCACCGCAAACTCGGCCGGGAGCTTGATCTCTTCTCCTTTAACGATGAAGTCGGTGCCGGTTTTGCCATCTGGCACCCCAAGGGAGCCATGCTCCGTACCATTCTTGAGGATTTCGAGCGCAAGGAGCATCTGAAGCGCGGTTATGATATCGTTGTCGGCCCGCAGATTCTCAAGACCGAGCTCTGGCAGCGGTCGGGCCATTACGAGAACTATCGCGAAAATATGTACTTCACCGAGGTGGATGAGCAGAGTTTCGGTATCAAGCCGATGAACTGCCTCGCCCACATGATGATCTACAAGTCCCATCTGCGCAGCTACCGTGACCTCCCCTTGCGTTTCTTCGAGCTCGGCACGGTTCACCGCCACGAAAGGGCAGGGGTGTTGCACGGCCTGATGCGGGTCCGCTGCTTTACCCAGGACGATGCGCATATCCTCTGCACTCCCGAGCAGCTCGACAGCGAGATAAAGGGGGTAATAACCTTTGTCAGCGAAATCATGGCGAAGTTCGGCTTTGAGTTCGACATGGAACTCTCGACGAGGCCGGAAAAATCGATCGGAGCGGATGAAGACTGGGCGCGGGCTACCAGCGCTCTGCTGGAGGCTCTCAAGGACTCCGGACGACCTTTCGAGATAAACGAGGGTGACGGCGCCTTTTACGGTCCGAAAATTGACATCAAGCTCAGAGACTGCCTTGACAGGAAGTGGCAGTGTGCTACAATCCAGTGCGATTTTACCCTGCCGGAGCGCTTTGACCTTACCTATATCGACAGTGACGGCGAACGCAAACGCCCGGTTATGGTCCACAGGGTAATTCTCGGCTCAATCGAGAGATTTATCGGTGTCCTGATCGAGCATTTTGCCGGCAGTTTCCCTGTCTGGCTATCGCCCGTTCAGGCTATTTTGCTGACAGTCACAGACGCGCAGATTCCTTATGCCGAGAAGGTCTACAACGATCTGCTCGCTGCCGGTATGCGCGTGCAGAAGGATTTACGCAACGAAAAGCTCGGCTTCAAGATACGCGAGGCACAGTTGCAGAAGATTCCGTATATGCTGATCATTGGCGACAAAGAGCTCGAAACCGGAACAGTAACGCCGCGTTTCCGCGACGGCAAAAATCTTGACCCGGTAACCCCGGATGATTTCTTCAAGTTTATTCAAACAGAAACAGCAGCTTTCCACTAGGAGGTGGCGTCATAGCTAAGGCAACGGTTAACATCAATCAGGCGATCAGATCAAGAGAGGTTCGGTTAATCGGACCGGGAGGAGAGCCGCTAGGGATTATTGCTACACTTGAGGCCCTGTCAATGGCCGAGAGCCAGCAGCTTGACCTTGTTGAGGTTTCACCGACTGCTGTACCACCTGTCTGCCGGATTATGGATTACGGCAAGTTCAAGTATCAGCAGAGCAAGAAGATGCAGGAAGCCAAAAAGAAGCAGGTTCAGGTGCAGCTCAAGGAGATCAAGCTTCGTCCCAAGACCGATGAACACGACCTTCTCTTCAAGATAAATCATGTGCGCCGCTTCCTGGAAGAGGGTAACAAGGCAAAAATTACCCTTGTCTTCAGGGGACGCGAGATAACCCATATGGAGTACGGCCAGAAAGCACTTGACCGCTTTGCCCAGGATCTGGAAGATGTCGCAATTATCGAGGTCAGGCAGAAAATGGAAGGGCGAAGCATGTACATGATCGTCGCTCCAAAAAAATAGTATTAAACTAACAGGAGAATGAAAAATGCCTAAAATCAAGACAAACAGAGGCGCTGCCAAACGGTTCACAAAAACCGCTTCGGGTAAGATCAAGCGCGGGTGCGCATTCACCAGCCATATTCTTACCAGCAAGAGTCGCAAGTGCAAGCGTAACCTACGTGCCGGCGGTCTTGTCTCCGCTGCCGACCAGAAAAATATCGCCAAACTTATTCCGTATATGTAATCAGTGAAAGGTGAAAAGCTAAGAGTGAAAAGTTATCACTGCCGGCCTTTTTCACATTTTACCTTTCACACTTCACCGCCTCCAAGTCCGAGAACCGTGAGGAAAACGTCTCCCCTTGCGGATCCGGCAAAATAAACACAAAGGAGTAGTACATGCCACGCGTAAAACGAGGATTTAAAGCGAGACAGCGAAGAAACAAGGTACTGAAACTTGCCAAGGGTTACAGGGGTGCCCGGAGCAAACTTTTCCGGAGCGCTACTGAAGCGGTTGACCGCGCCCTGAATTATGCTTTCCGTGACCGTCGCGTCAAGAAGCGTGATTTCCGTGCCCTCTGGATCATCCGTATTAATGCCGCCGCCCGTATCAACGGTATCACCTACAGCAAGCTGATCCATGGCCTGAAGCTGGCCAAGGTGGAAATCGACCGGAAAGTGCTGGCCGATCTGGCCGTTTCCGATCCGTCAGGCTTTGCCCAGGTTGTCGGGATGGCTACCGCAGGCGCCTAGATTTAAATCACGGCAGACTAAAGAAATGGAGTGCATCGCATTCCATTTCTTTTTTTTTAAGGAAAACTTGTATGAAAGAACAGTTGGAGCAACTGCAGGCTCAGGCTCTCTCCGAACTTGCAGCCGTCAGGAGTGAAGAGGAACTGCAGTCACTCAGGGTAAGGTTTCTCGGTAAGAAAGGCGAAATTACCGCCATCATGAAGGGGATTGGTGCGCTTTCCCCTGAAGAGAGGCCACTGATCGGTCAGGTTGTTAATGCGGTGCGTGACCAGCTTGAAATGAACTTTGAAAACAGCGCACTCAAGTTAAAAGAGCAGCAAAAAAATGAAAAGCTTAACACCGAGATGGTCGATGTGACTCTTCCCGGGAGACGGATGCCGAAAGGGACAAAGCATCCGGTGACCCTGGTGATTGAGGAGATCTGCGATATCTTTGCCGGGTTAGGCTTTCTTGTTGCCGAAGGCCCGGAAATCGAACTCGACTACTATAATTTCGAGGCGCTCAACTTTCCCAAGGATCATCCTGCCCGCGACATGCAGGATACATTCTTCGTCCAGAACAATCTGCTCTTGAGAACTCATACCTCTCCGGTGCAGATCCGGACGATGATCAAGCAGCAGCCCCCCTTGCGGATTATCGCTCCCGGGACTGTCTACCGTTGCGATTATGATGCCACGCATTCGCCCATGTTTCACCAGATAGAAGGACTGATGGTCGATAAAGGGATTACCTTTGGCGACCTGAAGGGGATACTCACAGTATTCACCAATCAGATGTTCGGCAGCGATATCGGCGTCAGGCTTCGTCCGAGCTTCTTTCCCTTTACCGAGCCGAGTGCCGAGGTGGATATTGCCTGTGTCATCTGTCGAGGCAAAGGTTGCCGGGTCTGCAAGAACTCCGGCTGGCTCGAAATCCTTGGTGCCGGGATGGTCGACCCGGAAGTGTTCCGCCATGTTGATTACGATTCTGAAAAAATCAGCGGATTCGCCTTCGGCCTGGGTATAGAAAGGGTGGCAATGCTCAAATACGGTATCAACGACATGCGCCTGCTTTTTGAAAACGACGTGAGATTCCTGTCGCAATTTTAAAGTAAAAGTTTAACATATCGATACAACTATCAGGAATAAAAATGAAAGTAACTTATAACTGGCTCAAGGAATTTGTCGATTTCGATCTTTCGGTTGACGAGCTTGCCAATCTGCTGACGATGCTCGGTCTCGAAGTTGATGCCATAGAGTATAGCGGCGCCGGGCTTGATGAGGTTGTTGTTGCGCAGGTAGTCGAGCGCACCCAGCATCCGAATGCTGACAAGCTCTCGCTCTGCCGGGTCGATAATGGCCGGGAGATTCTCAATATTGTCTGCGGCGCCCAGAACTTCAGCGCCGGCGACAAGGTGGCGCTTGCCCAGCTGGGTGCTACTCTCCCCGGAGACTTCAAGATCAAGCGCTCCAAAATTCGCGGTGAAGAGTCGTTCGGCATGCTCTGCTCCGAAAAGGAGCTGGGCCTAGCGGATGAATCAGCAGGCATCATGGTGTTGTCAGCCGACTTTGTTCTCGGTACGCCGGTTTTTGAGGCACTCGGTATCAAGGATACTATTTTCGAGATCGGTCTCACCCCGAACAGGGCTGACTGTCTCAGCGTCATCGGTGTTGCCCGGGAAATTGCCGCAAAGCTCGGTAAAAAAGTCCGCTACGCAACGCATGTTGTTCCTGAGAGTGACGAAACTATCGCTAAAGTTGCTTCGGTTGAAATCCTCGACCCGGACCTCTGTCCGCGCTACACCGCGCGCTATATCTCCGGCTGCACCATTGCACCATCGCCGCAGTGGCTGGCCAACAGGTTGAAAGCGGTCGGACAGCGCTCCATAAACAATGTGGTTGATATCACCAATTACGTGTTGATGGAGTACGGCCATCCTCTCCATGCGTTCGATTTCCGGCAGCTTGGCGGCAACAGGATTATTGTAAAGAGAGCAGCTGAAGGCGAAAAGTTCACTACTCTTGACGGCCAGGAGCGGGTGCTGAATTCCTCTGACCTTACCATCAGGGATGCCGGGCGTGCCGTGGCGCTTGCCGGAATCATGGGTGGAGAAAACTCCGAGATTGCAGCCGATACTACTGATATTCTACTGGAAAGCGCCTATTTCAATCCATCAGCCATCCGCCTCACCAGCAAACGGCTCGGTATTCATACCGAATCATCCCATCGTTTTGAGCGTGGTGCCGACCTTGATATCGTCACAACCGCACTGGATCGGGCGGCCACGCTTATAGCCGAATTGTCCGGTGGCAAGGTTGCCAAAGGTGTCATTGATGCATTCCCGGCGCCGCAGCCGCCAAGGAAAATTGCCTTCAGGATTGCCAGAGCTGCGGAAATTATCGGCGTTGCCCTTGATGAACAGACCATCAGCACTATCTTCGAAAACCTGGAATTCACGGTAAAGTCTGCCGGTAAAGGCTCACTTGAAGTTACAATCCCGTTTTTCCGGGTGGATATAGAGCGGGAGATCGACCTGGTTGAAGAGGTTGCCAGGCTCTACGGTTTCGAGAACATCCCGATGACCATGCCTTTTGCCAAAGTCTGTTCCGATCAAATTCCACGTTACCAGCGACTTGAAAGGCAAGTCAGAAACCTGTTTGTTGGCGAAGGCTTCAATGAGGTCATCAACTTCAGCTTTTCCTCTCACAGCGATATCCAGAAGCTTAATTTCGCGGATTCAGACCGGCGCCGGGCGGCTGTAGCCCTGCTCAACCCGCTGGTAGATGAACACGCAGTCATGCGTACCACTCTGCTGCCGGCACTGCTGCAGACAACAGCCATGAATTTCAGCCTGCGCAATTTCAACCTGAGACTCTTCGAGATGCGCAGGGTATACTGGGTAAATCCCGGGGCTGAACTCCCTGACGAGCCGCTCCATATTGCCGGCGTAATGACCGGGCTTCGCGCAGTTGAGGGGTGGAACCAATCCAGGGAACAGGTTGACTTCTACGACATGAAGGGGGTTGTCGAAACCGTTGCCGCGCTCTTCAAGCTGCCGCCGCTAACCTTTATACAGGGTGGTGTCGAGCCTTTTTATCATCCCGGCAAATCGGCTGCCGTGCTCTGCGCTGACAAGCTTCTGGGGACAGTTGGCGAGATTCATCCTGACGTGCAGGAGGCATTTGAACTTGATAAAACCGTTTATTATTTTGAGCTTGATTTTGCCAAACTGGTCGAAATGAGCGCAGACGTACTTGCAATCACGCCGCCATCGCGTTTTCCTGACACCTACCGCGACATTGCCATGCTCATCGCCGTACAAACGACCTCGTCAGCCGTAGTTGATTGCATCAAAGGGGTAAAGAGCGACAAGGTGACAACTGTCGAAATTTTTGATCTGTATACCGGCGACAAAATTCCGCCAGGTCAGAAAAGCCTGGCGGTAAGGGTACGTTACGGCTCTTGCGAGAGAACCCTCACCGATGAAGAGGTAGGCAAGATTCATCAACGGATCGTTTCGGCGCTGACTGCAGGGCTTGATGTGACTCTCAGATGAATTCTGCGTGCAACAAAAGGATTGTAACTGAACTATTTACAATCCAGATAAATATTCGTTGCCTTAATCAAACCCGTGTGCTATAAACCATAGCCGCTGTTGGGTCATATTAATTTGGATTATCAATAACTTGAGGACGCTATGACTAAGGCTGATATTGTAGAAAAGATCTATGAAAAAGTTGGCTTTTCAAAGAAAGAGTCTGCTGAACTGGTTGAACTGGTATTCGATATTATGAAGGATACTCTTGAGAGCAGTGACAAGATCAAAATTGCCGGTTTTGGCAATTTTGTTGTCAAAGCCAAGGCAGATCGCCGCGGAAGAAATCCGCAGACAGGTCAGGAAATCACCATTTCCGCCAGAAGGATCCTTACCTTTAAACCTAGCCAGGTTCTCAAAGGTTCCATTAATAAATAAACAAGAAGTGCGCTGGAGGAGCTGTGGCTGTGGCAGCTTCTGATAAGCTTTACTACAAGATCGGCGAAATTGCTGAAATACTTAATGTAAATACTTCAGTTCTCAGATTCTGGGAAACACAGTTTGCAGAGCTCTCGCCCAGCAAGACAAAAACCGGGCAGCGGCTTTATTCCAAACGGGAACTTGAGCTGCTGAAAGAGATTTACCGACTGCTTTACATCCAGAAACTTACCATCGCCGGGGCAAAAGCAAGGCTATCCCTGACCGGCAAGAAAAAGAATGCAGCTGAAGGAGATCCCTCAGAGCTTCTGCAGACACTCTGCCATGAGTTGAAGGAACTCAGAAAGCTGCTGCAGTAGAAGTAATGTCATTGGTTATCGGTGCGTAGCGCAGCCTGGTAGCGCACCAGACTGGGGGTCTGGTGGTCGCAAGTTCGAATCTTGTCGCACCGACCATTTTGTAATCCGGAAAATTCCGGAGTGGTACTAAAGACTCTGAGATATCAGGGTCTTTTTTTATGAAAACCCCTCCTCGCTCCAAACAAGTGGAACTTGTCGTGATGATTTTGTCAGCCATCGGCAAGAGGCTCTTATTGATTATCCTGTCGAAACCTTTCCCCCGGAACTGCTGCCAATGGCAAGCCAACATTAATTCTTTATGTTTGAAACGGGGTGGCTCTCATGATATTGTCTGCACATCAACCATTAACCCTTTTCCGGGGGATTTTCATGAAATCAGTCAAACTGTCAGTTGTTGCTGCTGTTTTTGCGGTTAATGTCTCAATCCTTCCGGTTACACTGTTTGCGGGCGCAGATCTTAACTGTTCTTTCAACAGCCAGCTTGATGCCGGAAGTTACCGCTACAATGTTGCGGCAACCTCGGACAACTCCTGCAAGAGTCAGCTGCTGCGGATTTCCGTCTACAGGGATGGTACCCCGTTTACGCAGTTCACAACGCCTGCCGAATCGATTGTTGAAAAAGCATGGATAGTTGATCTTGATGATGACAGCAAGCCTGAACTGATAGTTGTCAGCCATGATCCTGCGGATGAGTCAAAAAAGAGCATGGGTCTCTACACTGTAGACGGAAGCATATTGAAACAGGTCAGATTCCCTGCTCCGCCGGACATGTCCGGCTATCGTGGCGGTGATACTTTTCAGCGTGACGGGGTGCGTATGGTAAGGGTTTTCCCTGTCTATCGTCCGCGAGATATCAGCGGCATTCCTACTGGCGGCGAGCGTAGAGTCGTCTACCAGTACAGAAACCGGGAGCTGCTTATCGGCTCTGCCTTAGAAGATGCAATACCGGCTGCAAGCGTGAAAACCGTTACGAAAAAAGCTGCCGGCAAGACAACAAAGGGTTCGGTTCTAAAGGTAAACGGGATAAAGCCGAAGTCTGACTATATCGAAATAGAGGCGGACGGCTCGATTGAAAATTACAAGGTCATCAGAATTGACGAGCCATGGCGTCTTATAATCGATATCGCCGGAGCCGGTTCCGGCATTAAGGCGAAAACGGTTGTTATTAACAGGCATGGCGTCTCTACTGCAAGAATCGGTGAGCACAAAGGTTATCTGCGGATAGTGTTTGACTTTACTGTCTCACCGATGCCTACAGAAACAATTACCCCTGCTGAAAATGCGCTCAGGATCGGTTTCTACGGCAACACCGCAAAGTAAAAGAAGTTAATTCGGAACTGCCTCTTTTTCGGCATTTTCTGCCGGCTTGCTTGCCATTCCTCTTGACCAGAGATGTTTTCCATACTTCCAGTAACCTCTGACGTTGCAGAGTCTTGCATCTTTTGTTGTATCAACTGCGACAATCTGACCGCTGATGAGCGGTTGCAGATATTTGGCCAGAGCCGCTCCGCCACCGCCGGTTAATACAATCGTGTCAATATCCCAGTCGTCTGACCAGAGACGGTCCACCTCATTGGCGATAGAGGCTGCAAGTTGACCGAAAATGAGTTCAGTGGAAGACCTTAAGTCGTACTCTTTTCCCTTTATCTTGATACTCCCTTTTTCAATAGCATCGTAGAGACGGTAGATTTCGACATTGACATTGCTCTTTTCCCGCAGTTTCCCGGCAATCATGCTGAATGCCTTGGAAATTCCGGCGTCTGTTGTACGACTGCCGCGTTCGGAGTATCTCATCTTGTCGGCAACGGTAAAATCTGCTGTTTTGAAGCCGATATCGATAATGCCGATTTTTTCGTGGACATAACGTTTATCACCAAGTTCGCCAACATCATTCATCATCAGGTTGAAAAGAGAGCCGAAGGGTTGCGGCACAACCTTAACCTCATTAATCTTTATTGTTTTCTCCTCCCGTTTGCCATTCAGGCTGGTAAGGGCAATCTTGTGCTCTCCGAGCAGGCTCTTTACCAGGAGTTCGCGGTATTCACGGTAGTAGCCGATCGGCAGACCGGTTACCAGACCAAGGGGCACGAATGACCCGGCAAGGCGTGCTGCTGCCGCCAGAGCGAGTGGTTTTGCGTATACGCTGAAAAACTGGGACTGATCGAGCGTGAATGATCTGACATTGCTCTGTCTCTCTGCCATTTCGCCGACAAAGTATGAGCGGCCGTCTACATCGATCTGGATATTGTCGTCAGGGGAGCCTTCGCTGAGAATCCCCCCCTTGAACTGGATGTCGGTTGCTTCTCCGAGGATGGATTTGAAGATAATTGACTTTTGACCATTGGTCGCTTTGGTAAAGCCAAAACCGATATCAATGGCGAAAATCTCCATGAGAACTCCTTTCAGACCGCAATTATAAGCGCGCAAAAGATAACATTCGTCTTTTGAATTTGTCAATATTATTACGTTTTGATGAAAAACCTATCAATTGACTTTGACATTGCATCCGTATAAATTACTGCCATGAAAAAAATACTCATCGTCAGTTCTTTAAACTCTTTTATTGAACGCAACGAGACACTCCTGCGGCGTGCTTCTTTCCAGCTTTTTTCCGCGGCAACGGCTGCTGCTGCCATGGAACTTGTACTGCAGGGGGCTGTGGATCTTCTGCTGATAGATATGCATCTGGCAGATATGGCTGGTGAGGATTTTTGTGCCCTGCTGCGTAGTAATAAAACGGTGAAAACGCCGGTCATGCTACTGGTATGCAACGATAGTGAGGAGAATATTGACAGGCTTAAATCCTCCGGCGCTGATGCCCTGATTGCCAGACCGGTCAAACCTTTGCAGTTAATAAAGACTGTCGGCCAATTTCTTACGGTTCAGCTGGTCCGGAGCAGAAGGGTTTCGTTCCGGGTCAAGGTTATCAGTAAAAAGGATCCGGTCGAGTTCTTCTGCATTTCGCACAACATAAGTATTACCGGAATGATGATAGAGACCGAATTTTTACTCGATGTAGGGAGCACTATCATCTGTCAGTTTACCGTCCCCGGCTCGATTCAGGTTGAGACTGATGGTGAGGTTGTCCGCTCTGCCAGAACCATGGATGGCTCGCATCAGTATGGTATCTGTTTTACGACACTTGCCAGGCCTTACCGGCAGGAGATAGATCGCTATATTGCTGCAATTGTCAGGGGTGAAAGACAGCTGCTTCCCGATATCTGACGGCCAGATGCCCGCTTTAAGCGGGTTTTTTTGTCTCTGCAGTTCGCTGGCTACTGTTTACCGGTTGCCGCCACTGTTGCAGATATGCTACATTTTGAAAAATTCTCAAAGGAGGGGTGATGTCGATTTCTGCAAAGGTGCAGTCGTGCATAGAGAGCTCTTCGTGGATACGCAGGATGTTTGAAGAAGGGGGGCGTCTTCGTGCGAAGTTCGGGGATGATAACGTGTTCGATTTTACCCTTGGTAATCCGGACATCGACCCGCCGGCAAAATTTTATGACGAGCTGCGACTGATACTTGATTCACCCCCCCCCGGCATGCACCGCTATATGAGCAATGCCGGTTATGATGAGACGAGAAAGGCTGTTGCCGAAAGTCTGTCTGCGGATTCAGATCTTCAGGTAAAAGGTGCTCAAATCATTATGACCTGCGGTGCCAGCGGTGCACTTAATGTTGTTCTTAAAACGGTGCTGAATCCTGGAGAGGAGGTTGTGATTCTCGCTCCTTACTTTGTAGAGTACAAGTTTTACATAGATAATCATGGCGGAGTCCCGCGTGAAGTCTGGACAGACCGGGAGAGTTTTCAACTTGATATTTCAGCGATTGAGAGTGCCATTAACGAAAAAACAAGAGCAATAATTATCAATACCCCGAACAACCCGACCGGGGTCATCTATTCTGCCGACTCTCTCAGCGCTCTCGGCGAGATGATTGAGCGTAAGGAGCGCGAGCTTGAGCGGCAGATTTATCTTATTTCCGATGAACCATACGCAAAAATATCCTACAACGGCATGCATGTGCCTAATATCTTCAGGTTTGTCACCAATTCAATCATAGTCACTTCCCATTCAAAGGATCTTGCGCTTCCGGGTGAACGGATCGGTTATCTGGCGGCAAATCCTTCCATGACCCATGTCGAGCTTTTTATCGAAGGGGCGGTATTCTGCAACCGGACGCTCGGGTTTGTTAATGCTCCGGCGCTTATGCAGCGACTGGTGGCGAAACTGCAGCATGAATCGATAGACATTGCCGCCTATCAGGCCAAACGCGATCTGCTTTATGACAACCTGACCGCATATGGTTACCGGATGGTCAAGCCGGATGGAGCCTTTTATCTGTTTCCGAAATCGCCGCTGCATGATGATGTTGCTTTTGTAAGGGCTGCCCAGAAGCATAATCTGCTCCTGGTCCCTGGAACCGGCTTCGGTGCACCGGGGTACTTCCGTGTTGCCTACTGTGTTGACATTGAGATGATAAAGCGGAGCCTGCCGGCATGGAAAGCTCTTGCACTAGAAACCGGAATCTTTGGAGCGTAGGCAAATGGCTCATACTATACTTGTAGTCGATGATGAAGAGAGTATCAGAAACGCCCTCCAGGGCATTCTCGAAGATGAAGGTTACGGCGTCATCCTTGCCAATGATGGTGTTGATGCGCTTGCTCTACTGCAGCGCGAGCTGCCTGATCTCGTGCTGCTGGATATCTGGATGCCGCGTCTTGACGGTCTGGAAACTCTTGGCAGAATGAAGGCGCTTTATCCTGAACTGGCGGTTGTCATGATCTCAGGGCATGGCACAATCGAGACTGCGGTCAAATCCACCAAACTAGGCGCATTTGATTTCATTGAAAAACCGCTTTCACTTGAAAAAGTGTTGGTAACCGTACATAACGCCATCGGCTTGAGCCGTCTGCAGCAGGAGAACGCTGCTCTTCGCGGTATGATTGAAGAGCGTTTTGAAGTGATCGGTGAGTCTGAAGCAGCGAAGCTTCTGCGCGAACAGATCAGGATTGTTGCACCGACCTCTGCGGCGATTCTTATCTTCGGAGAGAACGGTACCGGCAGAGAAGCTGTTGCTCATGAGATTCATCGCTACAGCAACAGAAGCGACAAACCTTTTATTGTTATTAACTGTGCTTCAATTCCGCAAGAACTGATTGAGTCAGAAATCTTCGGTCATGAAAAAGGGGCTTTTGTCGGTGCCAACTCGCAGCGCAAAGGGAAGCTGGATTTTGCAGACGAAGGGACTCTTTTTCTGGAAGAGGTCGGGGACATGCCTCTTAACGCCCAAAGCAAGCTGCAAAGAGTGATAGAGACGCAAAAGTTCGAAAGAATGGGTGGTGTCAAATCGATCGATGTCAACGTCCGTATAATGACATCCACCAGTCGTTATCTGGAAGAGGGGATTAAAGCAGGAACTTTTAGTGAAGATCTTTACTATCTCCTTAATGTTGTCCCTTTTGATTTACAGCCGCTACGGGAAAGAAAAGCTGATATCTCCGCTCTTGTCGAACATTTTCTCGATCAGTTCTGCAAACGCGAGATGCGTGAACGTAAGAGTATCCAACCGGAAGCGGTCTCCCTCATGGAGCGTTACGACTGGCCCGGGAATATCAGGGAGTTGAGAAACATCATGGAGCGCCTGGTGATCATGACTCCCGGCAAGGTTATTACGGTTGAACAACTTCCTGACATGATTTTTGAAGGGGGTGTATTCAGCCGCGGACTTGAAGGTGGCAATGAACCTGGCAGTGAAATCCAGTCACTGCGAGAAGCGCGTGAAGAGTTTGAGCGGGAGTTCATCATCCATAAACTGGATGAAAATGACTGGAATGTTACCAGGACTGCCGAAGCGATAGAGCTTGAACGAAGTAATCTGCACCGTAAAATAAAAAGCTACGGTATTGATATGAAGAAATGAAGCAACTGCGAAGGAGTTAGGGCTGAAGGCTGAAGTAAAAGCGTCGTTATTGTCCTTCAGTCTTCAGTCTGTCAACCTGAAGCTTTAAACTATTTGATACAGACCCGTCTGACCTCCTTGATGTCGGTCAAACCCTGAAAGCATTTAAGGATGCCGTCCTGTTTCAGCGTCGTCATGCCGTCAGCCATTGCCTGCCGGCGGATGTATTCTACCTCCCCTTTTTTCTTTATAAGGCTGCGCATTTCATCGGTACCGGTCAGTATCTCATGGAGGCCCAGCCGCCCCTTGTAGCCGGAATCATTACACTTCGGGCAGCCTACCGGCCTTGCCAGGGTAATCTCAGCAGGATCCAGTCCGGTCCCGGCAAAAGCCTCTCTGCCATACTCTTCAATGATTTCTTCCAGTTCCTGGGTGTGGGGCTTGTAAATGTCCTTGCATTCGCTGCAGATCTTTCTGGCCAGACGTTGTGCAAGGATGCAGAGAATTGCGTCGGAGAAACTGAACGGGTCCATCCCCATGTCGAGCAGACGGGTAACAGTTTCCGGAGCAGAGTTTGTATGCAGAGTTGAAAAGACAAGGTGGCCGGTTAGCGATGCCTCAATACCCATGGAAGTTGTCTCTTCATCCCGCATCTCACCGACCATGATTACATCCGGGTCGGCTCGCAGAAATGCGCGTAATGCCGTTGCAAAGGTGAAGTTTATCTTGTTGTTTACCTGAACCTGACGCAGTCCCTTCTGGGTTATTTCGACCGGATCCTCGGCAGTCCAGATCTTGGTCTCCGGATTGTTGATCTTCGCTATGGCCGAGTGGAGCGTGGTCGTCTTGCCGGAGCCAGTCGGGCCGACCACAAGGATGAGCCCGTAAGGTTTTTCAATGGCATGCTCGAATTCCTTCATATTCCGGTCGGTAAGTCCGAGGTTGCCAAACGGTATAGGCTCGCCCGAGGCAAGTATACGCATGACGACATCTTCCAGTTGACCGGCAGTAGGAAGCGTAGCCACCCGCAGTTCGACATCCAGAGGTCCGAATTTCTTGAAGTCGATCTTGCCGTCCTGGGGTTTTCTCCGCTCGGCAATGTCAAGTCCTGACATGATCTTGATGCGTGATGTCAGCGCGTATTTGTATTTGTAAGGTATCCGCTGATAAATCTTGCAGCGGCCGTCAATTCTTATCCTGACCAGGACATCGTTTTTACCTGGATACGGCTCGATATGAATATCCGACGCCTTGGCCTTATATGCATCACAGACGATTTTGTTGACAAGTTGTACAATTACACTGTCCTGTTCTGAAACCCTCTGTACCTCATTTTCAACATCGGGCTCATCCCCGGAGTCAAGCTTGCTCAGTAGATCGTTCATACTTGCAGAGTTGCTGTCTCCACCAGGCGTGATGTTATAGAAGTGGTCGATGAACTTTTCAATATCGTCGCGGAAACCGCCGTTGAAGCTTAACCGCTTGTATTCAGGGTAGACAAAGCGGATAAGATCCTGTTTACCGAGGTCTGTGGGGTCTTCCATAGCCAGATGAAG
>JBBRBA010000004.1:0-77417 GCA_038206285.1 Geobacterales bacterium | reverse complement strand
TCCAGAATCCGACCACCATGTTGGTACGGCCCGCCATCCCCGCATGCACCGCATTGTGCCCCAGCAGGAGACAGAGGACCGAGTCATGCGGATTCGCCGGCTGGCTGCGGATGATATAGCTCGGGTCGATGTATTTGAGATTGATCTCCTGCCCGCTCCGGGAAAAATGCTCTTTGATGGCGTCACGGAGAAAGACGCCGATGTCGCCCAGCTTGACGTTGCCCGAAGCATCACGTCCATCCGCAGCTGCCAGCAGCTCCTGTCCGGCCCCTTCGGCGACGGCAATGACCGCGTGCCCGCGCCGCTCCAGCCGCTCCTCTAATCTGGCGAGCAGTCCGGAGAGGGTGAAGGGAACCTCCGGAACCAGACAGAAGTTTACCTGGCTGTCGACCAGAGCCGAGAAGGCGGCAATGAAACCGGAATCGCGCCCCATCAGTTTCACCAGGCCGACGCCGTTCCTTGCTCCGAGCGCCTCGGTGTGGGCGGCGTAAATGGCACGCTGCGCTTCGCTGACGGCGGTTTCAAAACCGAAAGTCGTCTGCACGAACGAGATGTCGTTATCAATGGTCTTGGGGATGACGATGACGCTGATGGCCCTGCCCCGGCGGGCAGCCTCTGCGGCAATGGCTCCGGCGCCCTTCAGGGTACCGTCGCCGCCAATGGCAAAGAGGATGCCGACCCCCAGTTCTTCGAGGGTATCGACCATCCCGGCCGGGTCCTGCGGGCCACGGGAAGAGGCGAGAATCGTCCCCCCCATTTCGCCGATATGACTCACCGCTTCAAGAGTAAGGCCGAGCGGCGTGTGCCCGTGGCTCTTCACCAACCCCTCAAAGCCATAGCGGAAACCGTAGACCCTGCTTATGCCGTAATGGTGGTTGAGGCTCAGCACCACGGCCCGGATCACGTCGTTGATCCCCGGGCAGAGGCCGCCACAGGTGACGATGCCGCAGGCTATGGCAGCCGGGTCAAAGAAAATCCTTTCCCGCGGTCCGGCGAGTTCCATTGACGGCGGTTCTTTCCCGGCAGCGATATATGGTTCGATCTCTTCAAAGCGGGAGTGGTACATGATCCGCTCCCTGTCAGCGACGAATCGCCCTTCGTCCAGGGGAGAGGGAAAACGGCTTGCGCCGAGCCGTTCGATGGTGAAATCAGGTTTCTGGTCAGTCATGGCACCCCCTATCTCTTGAACAGTGTGCTGCCGGTCCCGCGCAGCTCCGTCACCGCCCGCTTGACCCGCTCGGCCATGGCAGCTTCACCCAGGGCCAGCCAGGTGCGGGGATCGTAGGCCTTCTTGTCGCCGACCTCGCCATCCACCTTCAGGACACCGTCGTAACAACTGAACATGTGGCCGGCAATGGGGCGGGTAAAGGCGTACTGGGTGTCGGTATCGATGTTCATCTTCACCACGCCGTAGTCGAGTGCCTCATGAATCTCGTGGAGTTCGGAACCGGAGCCACCGTGGAAGACCAGCTGGAAACGGGCCGCCTCGCCGTATTTGCCGGCAACAACATCCTGACACTCCTTGAGGACCGCCGGACGCAGCTTGACCGCCCCCGGCTTGTAGACCCCGTGGACATTGCCAAAGGTGGCTGCCAGCAGGTAGCAGGCACCGATGGGGTTGAGTCGCCGGGCCACCTCCAGAGTATCCTCGGGGGTGGTGTAGAGCCTGGCGCTGGCTTCGGCCCTGATGCCGTCCTCTTCGCCACCAACGACGCCGGCCTCGATCTCCAGTATCAACTCGTTTGCCTTGAAACGTTCCAGGAGTTTGACGGCAATGTCCAGATTGTCCTTGAGCGGCAGGGCGCTGCCGTCGAACATGTGGCTGCTGAAGAGATTGGGGAGCCCGGCGGCCCGGCGCCGCTCCGTTTCCGCCACCAGCGGCAGGACAAAGGTGTCGAGCTTGTCGGCCTGACAGTGATCGGTATGCAGGGCGACATAGATTGGGTAGCGTTCGGCTGCCCGGTGCACATGCTCGGCGATGGAGATGGCTCCGAGCGGCATATCCTTGACCGCTGTGCCGGAGGCAAAGACGGCGCCACCGGCGGAGACCTGGATGATGCCGTCGCACCGGCTCTCGGCAAGTCCCCGCAGCACGGCGTTGGCCGTGGTAAGCGATGTTACATTGATGGCCGGGTAGGCGAAGCGGTTTACTTTTGCCCGATCAAGCATTTCACAGTATGTTTTATAATCTGCTACCGGCATGGTTACTCTCCTTGAATGTTCTTTCCCGCGTTTCGTACCTGCGCCCTGACTACTCGACCTGCGGCCAGGGCAAAAGCGACAGAGTGGCCGAAATCCCTTCGGTGTAGAACCGGACGATTATGAGGATAGCCTCGATGTCGTCGATGATCGCCAGCGCCATCAGGAATATCTTCAGTGAAACAGGAACACGGTTACCCAGAAGCGACAGTATGCCCAGGGCAAAGGCAATGTCCGTTGCCGTGGGTATTTTGCCGCGCATGGCGATATCGTTGTGCCAGTTGAAAACGCTGTAGATGGCTGCGGGCACGAGCATGCCGCCGATTTCCCCGATGCCGGGGAGGGAGATCTTCTGCAGGGAAGAGAGGTGCCCACGGATAAGCTCATGCTTCACTTCCAAGCCGACCAACCTTCTTATTACTGGAGATCTTCAGCCCTGCGCATCCGGGATACGGGCAAGTGCCAGATACTCGGGGAAAACGTAGTGCTTTTCAAGGGAGCGGTCCAGCAGATCAAGCTCGGCGCGCAGCCACGGGTCGGTGCCGTCCACCGCCCGCTCGATGGCTTCCCTGACGAGCGACTCCGGATAGCTCCCCTGTTTGGTGCTGCCGAAAATGGATTGCAGTAGTTTCAACATCATCTGCCCCCGTTAAAGGTGATCCCTAGCGGTTAACCATGGCCGGTCGGCTCCGGCGCCATGGCGCCGGCTTCAGCAGATATTCTGCGACCGCCTGTTCCAGGGTGAAGAACATCCGTTCACGACCCAGTCGGGTCATAAGCGGCGAGTGCCGGACAACCGTGAGTACGTCCGAATTCATCGCCACCAGCCAGAACTCGGTACCTTAGTATGGGGATGGTAGTTACCTTCGCGCTTTCATCTGGTTTCCCGGAAAATTACGACCCTTTCTCGGGAGAGCTTTCCTCAAGGAGTGCCACCCGGCGTGCATACCGGTTGATGCCGGGCAGAGCGCTGATACCGTGGGCAAAGATGCTGATCATGACCGTCACCATGACGGCCAGCTTGATGGTCTCCTCGCCAGGCAGGCGGGCCTGCTCCTCCAGAAAGACCAGCCCGAGGACAATTGAGGCAAGACCCCTGGGCCCGAACCACCCCATGAACAGCACTGTAGCGGTGCTGAGGCGGGTGCCGAACAGGGCAATAGCCACGGGGATCATCCGCACCAGCGTCAGGCTGAGGATGGCGTAGAGGAAGTGAACCAGGGTGAACCGGCTGAATGTCAGGGCCAGGCTCAAGCCAAAGAAAAAGAAAATGAAGAGGTTGAACAGCTGTCCCCACCCCTCGGAGAACTTGGTGCTTTGGCTGCCTACCTCTTTGAACCCGACCTGGACCGCGAGGCCGGCAACGTAGGCGGCAATGAACATGCTCCCGCCGGTCGGTTTGCAGGTCAAAACGCAGAGCATCGGCAGGGTCACCAGACCCAGTTGCTGTAACGAATCGGCCATCCACCCCCGTTGCCGGGCCTGATTCAGCAGCACCCCGCCGGCCAGGCCTATTACGAGACCCACCAGTGTGCCCACGCCCAGTTGTTCGAAAAGATAGCGGAGCAGGATCTGCCCCCCCCCATCGCTGCCTGCCTTGGCGATGGCGATGAAGAACATGAGAAACGGCACGGAGAGCCCGTCATTTAGGCCAGCCTCCACATTGAGGGCCTGGCGGATGCGTTTCGGCACCTGCGGGCTATGCACGATCACCTGACCGATTCCGGCATCAGTGGGGGCAAGGATGGCGGCAAGGATCCCCGCCTCCCAGAGCGACAACCCTGGAAAGATCAGGCTGGCGGCGACAGCCCCGAGCAGGATGGTCAGGAGCATGCCGGTGCTTAGCAGCCGCAGTGTGAGGCGTTTCTTGCTCTTTATCGTTCGCGGGTTGATGTGGGTGGCGTCGGTAAACAGAAGCATCACCAGGCCGATCTCGGCCAGCAGGAGAAAGCTCCCCTGTTCGACGTTCACCTCTCCCGGGTGAGGCATGGCGAGAATGAGGCCTATGCCGCCGAGAGTGAAAAGGATGGGCGCCGTGACGATGCTACGCTCCAGCATCCGGGACATAAGGCTGTAGAGCAGCAGCAGGATGAGAAAAACAGTGATGATTATCATCTCTTACCTCTGTCTGCTGAAGATGCTGTGTCTGTTCATGTTTTGTCTTCCCCTGATGTTCGTCCGGAATTTGATGTGCCGTTTACCGAAGAGCACCCATGTTTCTGGGTGAGTTCGAGGGATACCAGCCGGGCAAGAATCGTGGCCGGGTAGAGTTGCCCGCACAAGGCCTCAATGATAACAAACATCCGTGATATCTCGTGGGTCGGGAGTACCTCGCCATAGCCAAGGGTCGTGAGTGTTACGAAGCTGAAATAGGTCAAAACCTCCTGGCGCCCGGCACTGTATTCGTCGGTGACTGCCGGTAGACTGAAGGCGTTGGGGAGAATCTGGTCAAGGAGGCCGTAGATGACCGACCAAATGATGCCGAACAGCAGATAGACGGCGATCGCCCCCCGTATTCTATGGCCGGTCACCGGGCCTTTGTTTCCGAACACCTTCATGAGGATCATAATGGTCAGCATGATCATGAAAACAAGGGTGGCTAAGCTGCCAAATTTCAGAATTGCCGGTGACGGCATGATATGCCTCATCCAGCGCAGCACTACCGCCACGCAGGCGATGACGCCGCCAAAAAATCTGATTGTTGGCTGCTGCGACATGTTGATGACACCAAAGAAAATGAACAGTGAAAAGCAGAGACTTGTAAGCAGGCGGGCCGGGAGGGAGTCAACGAAAGGCGCGAGAAATAAGGAGAGAAAGAGAAGGTAGAGGAAGAAGGAGAGTCCGGTTTCTTCCCATAAAGAGTTGTGCAGCTTCCCGAATATTCTGGACAAGTGTGAGTTCATGGCATAGTCAGCAGTATAAAGCTGCAAATATTTCTGTAGTTGTTGACGGTAAAATCATCAGCGCAGGTGCTTCCTGTCTGCACTTGTCGACGCAGATGCCCTTTGACATATCGAAGTCAGAATAGCAGTAAAAAGCAGCGTCCTTGACAGGAGTAGGTGAGCGGGTTGCAGTCAGGATCTGTCGCCTCCGGACTGTTGATGATGCTCATCCAGCCACCCTCCGCCCATGGCCTTGTAGAGGTTAATGAGCGCCAGGAATAGCACTCCCTGATTCTGGGTGTATGACAACTGCGCGTTGTACAACGACCGTTCGGCATCGAGCACCTCAATATAGCTGGTGTAGCCGTTATCGTAGCGGAGTTGGGCCAGTTCATAGTATTTCTGCAGTGACTCCACCTGACTGGCCAGGGCTGTAAGCTCCTCCCTGGTACGCTTCTGGTCAACGAGGGAGTCATCCACTTCGCGGAAGGCCACCTGGATCAACTGCTGGTAGTTGAGTAGCGACTGTTGCTGGAGCGCCTCGGCGGCCTTGACCTGACCGGCGATTTTGCCGGCCGTGAAGATCGGGAGGGTGACCGGCACATTGTACTGCCAGATCTTGGACGGACCTTTGAAAAGATTTGTGAGGTCAGCGCTGGCAAAGCCGAAGAAGCCTGTGAGAGAGATAGCCGGGAAGTAGGCAGCTTTGGCCACTCCGATCTGAGCATTGGCGGCGATCAGGTTCTGCTCGGCCTGGCGGATGTCGGGTCGCCGTTCCAGTAGGGTGGAAGGAAGCCCGGCCGGCACTTCCGGGAGGATCAGCTGGTCGATGTCTTTCCCTCGCTGGATCGGCCCCGGATTGCGACCCAATAGCACGCTGAGACCGTTCTCCTGCTGGCTGATGGCCTTCTCGAACTTGGGAATGTTGGCCAGAGCCTCGTCGTACTGGGACTTTACCTGAGTCAGCTCCATTTCTGAGATGACCCCCCCCTCAAAGCGGATCTTGAAAATACCGAACGCAGCTTCACGAATATTCGCGGTGCTTTTGGCGATCTCCAGCTGCCGGTCGAGATCGCGCAGGTTTACATAGGAACCGGCCACACTGCTGATCAGGGAGAGGATGACGGCTCGCTGCCCCTCTTCACTGGCCAGTAGTTCAGCACGGGCCGCTTCGGTGCTGCGCCGGATCCTCCCCCAGATGTCCAGCTCCCAGCTGGCGTTGAGGGTCGTCTGGTAGGTGTCGAAAGAGTGGTGATAGCCGCTTGGTGCCGAGTTGGCGCCAGACGCGGTGACCCGCTGCCGGTTGTACTCGGCGCCGATCGTTACCTGCGGGAAAAGGTCTGCACGGGTCAGGCCGTAACGGCCCGAGAATTCCTCGATCCGCGCTGCCGCAATTTGCAGATCCTTGTTTTCCCGGAGGGCAGCGCCGATCAGGTCATTCAGCACCGGGTCGCTGAACTGCTTCCACCAGGAGGTGTTGGCCAGCTCTTTGGCGTCCTTCTCGGCGACCCGCCAGTTTTGCGGAGTCACCACCGTGGGGCGACGATAGTCAGGGCCGATCATACAGCCGGCCATGGTGAACGAAAGCAGTGCGAGGGCTATGACCTTAAGCATGGTGATCTCCCTCCTTTCCCGTGGAGTCAGGTGGTGGCGCTCCATGGCCGCCCCCCTCCTTGCTGCCCCGTTTTTCGACAATATAGAAGCAGACCGGAATCAGAAACACGCCGATGACCGTCGCGGCGAGCATGCCGCCGATGACGGTGGTTCCCATGACCTGCCGGGAAATGGAACCCGCCCCCTTGGCGATGGCCAGCGGCACACAGCCGAGGATGA
Organism: Geobacterales bacterium; assembly: GCA_038206285.1. Taxonomy (GTDB): domain Bacteria; phylum Desulfobacterota; class Desulfuromonadia; order Geobacterales; family DSM-12255; genus VEOV01. The sequence continues at coordinate 70,503 of JBBRBA010000004.1, read as the reverse complement.
AGGCGAAGGAGGTCATCAGGATCGGCCGAAGCCGCAGGCGTGCCCCCTCAAGGGTCGCTTCGGCCAGCGGTTTCCCTTTCTCGTACTCCATTTTGGCAAATTCGACGATCAGAATGGCGTTCTTGGCAGCCAGACCGATCAGCATGACCAGACCAATCTGGGCATAGATGTTGTTTTCCATCCCCCGGAGCAGGAGGGCGCCAAATGCGCCGGCCACAGCAACCGGGGTGCCGAGGAGTACCGAGAAGGGTAGCGACCAGCTCTCATACTGGGCTGCCAGGATCAGGAAGACGCAGATGAGCGAGAAGGCGAAGATCACCATTGGCGATACTCCCTTCTGGGCCTGCTGTTCCTGGTACGACATCCCCATGTAATCGAAGCCCATCTCCTGCGGCATGGTCCGGGCAAAGACCTCTTCCAGAGCTTTCATCGCCTGGGTCGAGCTGTAGCCGGGGGCCGCCGAGGCATTGATCTGGGCCGAGCGGTAGAGGTTGTAGCGCATGGTGAACTCCGGACCGGCGATGTTCCGCACCGAGGTCAGAGTCGACAGTGGCACGGTCTCACCGCCACTGTTGCGTACATAGAACTGGCCGATGTTATCGATATTGGTCCGGTAATCCCCTTCGGCTTGCACGTAAACCTGCCATTGGCGGCCAAAGCGGTTGAAGTAGTTGACGAAACCGCTCCCCATGAAGCACTGCAGGGTTTTATAGACATCCGCGATATTCACCCCCTGTTTGAGTACCTTATCCCGGTCCACATCGACAAACTTCTGCGGCACTGTCGGGCGGAACGTGGTAGTCACTCCGGCCAGCTCCGGTCGTTTCCTTGCCGCCTCCAGGAACTTGTCGGTCTTCTCTGCGAGGAAGGCGACATCCTTGCCGGCCCGGTCCTCCAGGATGAAGGTGGCCCCGCCGGAGGTGCCGACGCCGGGGATTGCCGGTGGCGAGAAGGCGAATCCGATGGCGCCGGGAATTCCGGCCAGTCCTTTGGTAAGATGGTCCTTGATGGCGGCGTATTTTTCCTCGGGCTTTTTCCGTTTGGCCCAATCTTCCAGGGTAATGAAAAAGAAAGCGCTGTAAGTGTTCTGCACCTGGCTGATCATGCTGTAGCCGATGACCGATGAGCAGAACTTGACGCCCGGTGTTTTCATGATGATCTCTTCGGCCTGCTTGCAGACCGCGTCGGTCCTTTGCAGTGAAGCGGCATCAGGCAGTTGCACGCCGGCATAGATATACCCCTGGTCCTCTTCAGGCAGGAAACTTGTGGGAAGTGCCTTGCTGAAAAAAACGGTCGACACGGCCACCCCCGCCAATAGCAGCAGGCTGATAAAGCTGCGGCGGATGGCGATCCTGCAGCTGCCGACGTAGCCGTCAGTGACCCGGCCGAATATCCGGTTGAACCAGTCGTAAAACTTCTGCAGCGGGCCGGTCCCCTTGACCTTCGGTTTTAGTAGCAGAGCGCAGAGGGCCGGACTGAGGGTCAGTGCATTGAATGCAGAAATGATGACCGAGATGGCAATGGTGACGGCGAACTGTTGATAGAGCCGGCCGGTGATCCCCGGGATGAAGGCAGTCGGAATAAAGACGGCGGCGAGGATGATGGCGATGGCGATGACCGGCCCGGTCACCTCCTCCATCGCCTTCAGGGTCGCATCCTTGGGGTTGAGGCCGTGTTCGATGTTGTGCTCCACCGCCTCGACAACGACGATGGCGTCATCGACGACCAGGCCGATTGCCAGTACCAGACCAAAGAGTGACAGGGTATTGATCGAAAAACCGAACAGCGGGAAGAAGGCAAAGGTCGCCACCAGGGAGACCGGCACGGCCAGCAGCGGGATCAGCGTGGCCCGCCACCCCTGGAGGAAGATGAAGACGACGATTATGACCAGGATCAGCGCTCTATCATGGTATGCTTGATCTCTTTCATCCCTTCGGTAACCGCCAGGGTGGTATCCAGGGCGACGGCATAGTCGAGGTCGCTCGGGAAGCGCTTCTTAATTTCCGCCATAAGGCTTTTGGCCCCATCGGCTGACTTGATGGCGTTCGAGCCCGGTATCTGGTAGAGGGCAATGAGCGCAGCAGGCCTGCCGTTAAGCCGTCCCATGATGTTGTAGGTCTGGGCTCCCAGCTCGATCCTGGCCACATTACTGACCCGTACCAGAGAACCGTCCGGATTGGCGCGGAGAACGATCTTCCCGAAATCCTCTTCGGACTGCAGCCGTCCCTGGGCGCGGACCGCATAGGTGAATTCCTGCCCTTTGGGAGATGGCTCGGCGCCGACCTGGCCGGCCGGATTGACATTATTCTGGGTGTTGACGGCATTGACGATCTCGGGGATGGTAATGTTGAGCTTGGCCAGCTGGTCCGGTTTAACCCAGATGCGCATGGCGTACTGGCCTGCCCCGAATACGGTTATACTGGCAATGCCGCTGATCCGGGTCATCTGGTCGTTGATGTTGATAAAGGCATAGTTGGCCAGGAAGATGCTGTCATAGGTCCCGTTCGGGGAGTAGAGGGCAAACATGATCAATGGCGAAGAGGTTGATTTGGCGACAGTGACCCCGTAGTTGTTGACATCGGAAGGGAGTTGGGACGCGGCCTGGCTCTGGCGCATCTGGGTCAGGATCTGGTCGGTATTCGGATCGGTGTTGACGTCGAAATTGGTGGTGAGATTTGTCACCCCGTTGTTGGCGTTGATGGAAAACATATAATTCAGGCTGTCAACGCCGGACATCTGCTGTTCGATCGGCGTGGCCACCGACTGTTCCAGCGTGAGGGCGTCGGCGCCGGGATAGGTCGCGGTGACCTTGATCTCGGGCGGAACAATGTTGGGGAACTGGGCTGTCGGCAGTCCCAGCATGGCGACAATACCGATCATGACCATGAGGATGGAGATTACCATGGCTACTATGGGTCGATTTATGAAAAACCTGGACATGGCGGACTACCTCGGCTCTTTTTTGTCTGCTTCGGCAGGCTTGGTCTCAGGAGCTGCAGGACCCTTTTCCGCCTGAGCCTCCGGATTGTATGGTTGCGGTTTGACCGGGCTGCCGGGTTTTACCTTCTGGATTCCCTCGACAATGATCCGTTCGCCGGGCTTGAGTCCTTCGGTCACAATCCACTTCGTACCGACCTGCTCAGCCAACTGTACCGGGCGGATATCAGCCTTGTTGTCGGCGGTCACGACAGCAACCAGAAATTTCCCCTGCATCTCGGTAACAGATCGCTGCGGCACGAGCAGGGCGCCTTTCCTGATTCCCAGTATCGCCCGGATCCGGCCATACTGGCCGGGGCGGAGCAGGTTGTTCCGGTTGTCAAAAAGCGCCCCGATTTTGAGTGTGCCGGTAGTCGGATCAACTTGACGGTCGGCCAGGGCGAACTTCCCCTTGTGGGGATAAACACTGTTGTCGGCCAGAATCAGCTCAAGGGGTATATCGCCGGCGTTCCCCTTGTTGGTTGCACTGAAATTAAGGTACTCCTGCTCGCTGACGTTGATATAGACCTTTATTGGATTGAGCGTCGAAACCGAGGTCAGTTCGGTCGGCATGTTCGGCCCGACCAGGTTGCCGAGCTGGGTTTTGGCAATCCCGGCAATGCCGTCAACCGGAGAGGTTATCCTGGTGAAGCTGAGGTTCAGCCGGGCAGTCTCAACAACTGCCTTTGCAGCCTGGACCGAGGACCTGGTAGAGAGCTCAGCGCCAACGGCATCATCCAGATCTTTCAGGCTGACTGCGTTTTTCGCAGCCAGTGGCTTGATGCGCGCCAGGTTGGCCTTGGTGGTGGCATGGCGGGCCTGCTGTTGTGCCAGTTGCGCCCTGGCCTGGTCAAGATCGGCCTGGAACGTCCGGGAGTCGATTTCAAAGAGCACCTGGCCCTTCTTGACCAGTTCTCCCTCCCGGTAGTTCTGCCTGGTGAGGTAACCGGTCACCTGAGAGCGGATAACGGCGTTGATGTAACCATCCAGCGAACCGATCCATTCCTTGTAGATCGGCACATCCTGCTGGAGTACAGTCATTACTTCTACTGTCGGCGGCGGCGGGGGGGCCTGTTCCTTCTTGTGACAACCGCCCGCCAGCAATGCAGCAAGGCAGGCGGTTACTGTTAAGCCCTGCATTGAAATTCTGCACGAGCAGATCGTAATCCGGTAATTCCCGGCCCTCTTCATGTTGTCCTCCCGGGTTGCTGTCAATATCTCGTTGGCGTTTTATGCGCAAGCATGATTCTAAAATATAACCGACATTAATTGATATGTAACGAGACAAGCGGAATCTCTGCTTCCGGTTGCGGCAAAAATCCGCTTATCACGACTCGGACAGGTTGTGGTGCCGGTGCCGCAGCTGGATGGTTAACCGGCGCCGCCGCTCTCGGGTGGTGCCGGCGACGCATACCACTGCTCACGCGGCACGACCTTTGGTTCCGGGGTGTCAGCCCGGTAGGCAGGGGTCATGATCTGTACCCCGTACTCGTTGAAGACGTCGAGAATACGCCGGTGCAACTCCGTATAGGTCTCGTTCATTTCATGTGGATTGTCGCAGTACACATTGAGCTCATAGGCGACGGCAAAATCCCCCAACTCCTTCAGGAGAATGAACGGCCGGGGCTCCTTGAGCAGCCCCGGCGCGCGCTCAGCCGCCTGGATCAGCATCGCCTCCACCTGCCGCCAGGGGGTTTCGTAGCCGATGCCGACCGTGGTGTGGAGGATCAGCCCCCGCGAGCCTGCCATGGAACTGAAATTCACCACGTTTCCGATCAGTATCTGGGAATTCGGGATGGTCACTTCCTCATTCTTCGGGGTAAGGAGGTGCGTCACCTGGAGCCTCGTGGCGATTACGTCGCCGATCACGTCGCCCACCTTCACCCGGTCGCCGACCTTGAACACCCGCCGGTAGGTCATCAGGTAGCCGGCAATGATATTGGAAATGGCGGTAGAGGAGCCGAGGGAAAATACCACGCCCACGAAGAGCGAAATCCCTTTGAATGCGGCCGACTGGGAGCCGGGAATGTATGGATAGGCCACGATCAGGCCGAAGGCGATGACTGCGAAGCGGACAAGCTTGTAAGTGGGCAGCGCCCACTCCGCATCGAACCCGGCAAGGGTGACGGTTTTTCGCTCCACTGCTTCGAAGAATTGGCGGAGTAACCGCAGGAGAAACCGGAAAAGGTAATAGATGATGACGAGGATGAGCAGATCGGGAATCCTGGCCGCGACAGCTTTCCCCATATGGCCCAGCGCACCGGTGACGATGCCGAGGAGCCGGTTGGCGATGCCGCGCGTCCAGGGGAAGAGGGCAAGCACCGCCTGCAGGTAGATAAAAAACGCCACCAGCATGGCCCCGGTGCGGACACTATAGAGCAAGCCGTGGAGAGCCCGCCAGATATGCTCCCCACGCACGATCTCGAAGGACTGGATGCCGACGGTACGTATCCGGCTCTTCACCCGCTCTGAAAGTATTGTGTCGAGTCGCCGCCCGAGAAAGACAAGGAGCGCAATTCCGAGCAGCAGCGTGACTGTTGCCCCCAGGGCGTACAGCCCCCCGCTCAGCAGGGCATCATTGCTGCGGTTATGCCGGTAGTCGTCGACAGTTTGCCGGATTCTTTGCAGGTGGGAGTTGGCGAGATAGTCCCGGCTCAGTTGCTCCAGCCTCGCGTCCGCATCGCTTATCGCCATCAGAGGGTGTTCACCGGCCAGGAGAGTGCTGATGTTGTCTTCGCTGACGATGCGCAAGCCGTCACTGCGAATTGACCGGTCCGCGGCAACCGCTTCGATCCGCTGCATGATCATGACAGCACGCTGTTCTGCCGGAAAGGACGAAGCCCCGCGCACCCGGAACAGCACCTGTCCGTCTATCTCGACCGGAGCAGTGGAGAACTCGGTTTCCGAAGTTGCGGCAACGCCCGCGCCGCTCCCGTCAACCGCTGCATGGACGGCCTGAACAGTGGTTGCGAGCAGGATTAAAAGTGCCGTCAGGATGAAAATAGTGCGGAGCATGGTTGCTTCCTGATCTAATCTGAAGATGAGCGGGCGCTTCTGCCATGTCTGCGACGAGCCACTCATTTGCCGGCATCCTCATTTTTCGCAAATATGCGTTTACCGGTCTGCAGGAATGTCGCGGCGTCCAGGCTGCCGAATATCCTGATGAGCCTCGCTACGAGCCCGGTCCAGCCGGTCTGGTGGCTGGCGCCGAGCCCCGCACCGCTGTCGCCGTGAAAATACTCGTAGAAGAGGATGTTGTCCCGCCAGTGGGGATCGGAATGGAATTTTTCCGCACCGCCGAAGACGGGCCTCCGGCCGTTTTCGTCCTGCAGGAAGATCCGGGTGAGGCGGTCGGCGATCTCCTTGCTTACCGCAAAGAGGTTCATCCGGTTCCCCGAGCCTGTGGGGCACTCGATGGTGAAAGAGTCGCCGTAGTAGAGGTAGTAACTGAGAAGCGCCCGGATGATAAGGGCGTTGACCGGCATCCAGATCGGGCCGCGCCAGTTGGAGTTGCCACCGAACATGCCGCTGTCCGACTCTGCCGGCAGGTACCGCACCTCGTATCGTTCCCTGCGGACTTCCATAACGTAGGGGTGGTCCAGGTGGCAGCGGGAGAGTGCCCTGATCCCGTAGGGACTCAGAAACTCGTTCTCATCCAGCATCCTGGTCAGGATGCGCCGCAGTCTTTCTTCATTAACGAGGGCCATGATCCCCCGTTCGGCGGCACCGAAATGTCCCGGGCCGCTGGCATGGATGCTTTCCCGCAGCTCCGGCATCTGGATCAGCCGACGCTGGATGCATGCCTCCGCCTTGGAGAAACGCTCCCGCTGGTATTTCTCTACCACCGTAATAGCGCAGAGGGGAAGGAGACCCACCATGGACCGTACCTTGAGTGGTGTGGCGCTCCCGTCCGGCTTGCGGAGAAGATCGTAGTAGAAACCGTCCTCTTCGTCCCAGAGGCCGACATTCTCCCCTCCCATTCGGTTCATGGCAGCGGCTATCCAGAGGAAATGCTCAGCGAACTTTATCGTCATCTCCTCGTATATCGGATCGTGGGTCGCCAGTTCACAGGCAATTTCAGCCATGTTCTGGCAGAAGAGGGCCATCCAGGCGGTACCGTCCGCCTGCTCCAGGTGGCCGCCGGTGGGGAGCGGCGCGCTCCGGTCAAAGACGCCGATGTTGTCCAGCCCGAGGAACCCCCCTTCGAAGACGTTCTTGCCGAAGCGGTCCTTCCGGTTTACCCACCAGGTGAAGTTCATCACGAGTTTGTTGAAGGTGCGTTTGAGAAAATCGATATCCCCTTCGCCCCGGTCCATCTTCTCCATGTTGTGTAGATAGAGGCATGCCCAAGCGTGGACCGGCGGATTAACATCGCTGAAGTTCCACTCGTAGGCGGGGATCTGGCCGCTGGGGTGGAGGTATTCGGCGCTGGTCATCAGCTCCAGTTGCCCCTTGGCGAAATCATGATCGACCATGGAGAGCGCCATGGTGTGGAAGGCCAGGTCCCAGGCGGCGTACCAGGGGTATTCCCACTTGTCCGGCATGGAGATGATATCGTCGTTCACCATGTGGAACCATTCCTGGTTGCGGAACGAGGGACAGTCGACGGACATCGGGTCGATGTTGTGCTCGCCCAGCCACTGGTTGACGTCGAAGTAGAAATACTGCTTGCTCCAGAGCATACCGGCCAAAGCCTGCCGCATCACCAGCGCCGCGTCCTCGCTGATTGCGGGAGGCGTGATGGAGCGGTAGAACTCGTCCGCTTCGGCCTGCCGGTCGGCAAAGGAACCGGTGAACTCCTTGTCGAACGGTTCTCCCATGGTTTTCGGGGGTGTCGTGCTCAGCCGCAGCAGGACCGTGGCGCTTTGCCCGCCCGCTACCGTCAGCTTGCAGTGGACAGCGGCCTTGGTGCCGGTCTGCATCGGATTGACGGCGGCCTGCAGTCCGGAGGCCACGCAGTTGTTGATGCCGTCCTTGACGTAGTGATTGCTGTTGGCAGTGCCGAAAATCCGCTCGTTGTTGGTCTCGTTCTCGGTGAAGAGCAATGGAAAGTCGCCTTCGCAGTAGAGATAGTAGTCCTCCGGCAATTCCCGGAGCAGCTCGTCGCCGTAACCGGCGGAGATAACAGCGCATCCGGCTCCTTCAACCTTCTTCAGTACCGGTTTGGTCCCACCTCCTGCCCAGGACCAGGTGTTGCGGAACCAGAGGGTAGGGAGGATGTGGATTTCGGCGGCTTCAGGGCCGCGGTTGCAGGCGGTGATCTTTATCAGCATGTCTGTCGGCGAGTTCTTGGCATATTCCACGAAGACGTCGAAGTAGCGGTCGTCGGAGAAGACGCCGGTGTCGAGCAGTTCGTACTCCATCTCCGTGCGGCCGCGACTCTTGTTGGTGGCAACCAGGTCGTCATAGGGGTAGGCGGCCTGGGGGTACTTGTAGAGGTACTTCATGTAGGAGTGGGTCGGAGTGCTGTCCAGGTAGAAGTAGTACTCCTTGACATCCTCGCCATGGTTCCCCTCGATGTTGGTGCAGCCGAAGAGCCGCTCCTTGAGGATCGGGTCGATGCCGTTCCAGAGTGCCAGGCTGAAGCAGAGCACTTGGTGGTCGTCGCTTATGCCGGCGAGGCCGTCCTCTCCCCAGTGGTAGGCACGGGAGCGTGCCTGGTCATGGCTGAAGTAGTCCCAGGCGTCGCCGTTGCTGCTGTAATCTTCGCGTACCGTTCCCCATTGCCGCTCGGAGAGATATGGTCCCCATTTTCGCCAGGGGACGTTCTGCCTGCGTGCTTCTTCCAGGCGCAGTGACTCCTTAGTCGGTGATGATTTGTAGCTCATGGCCTGGTCCTCTTCGAATGAGCTGCGCCCGAACCTGTCTCATGGTTGTGTTGCACAGCGTCCGGCCCCCAGCAGGGCGGTCCGTTCGTTAAGAATAACCCGGATCGGAATCTTTTCAAGCAGCGGGCTCAAACGCCCCTTGGCGGTAAATGACAGCATGAAGCCGGGTCCCTTGAGTCGCTCGACAATCTTCGGGGCGATGCCCCCCCCCAGGTAGATCCCCCCGGTGGTCAGCGACCGGAGCGCTACATTCCCGGCTTCTGCTCCGTAGAGGGAGACAAACAGGTCGAGGGTCTGCCCGCAGAGGGGACACTCACCGGCCAGGCCCGCCCTTGAGATGGCTGCCGCCTGATCCCCACGGCGCATCATATCGGCAACCGCCGGTGTTTCCGGCTGATGGCGGGCGTCGCGCAGGAAGCGGTAAATGTTGCAGAGACCGGGACCGGAGACGACTCGCTCGGTGCTGACCCTGCCGTGTTCTGCGCGCAGGTAGAGAAGCAGCTCTGTCTCGATTTCGGTGCGGGGGGCAAAGTCTGCATGACCCCCCTCGCTGGGGCAGGGATGATGCGTAGTACCGTTCCAGTAAGCCACGGCCTCTCCCAGGCCGGTCCCTGCGGAGAGTACGGCGATGGTGCCGGTAGGGTCGGGCTCCCCGGCGTTGAGAATGGCGAAGTCATCCGTCTCCAGGAGATCGATGCCGTAGGCATTCGCCTCCAGGTCGTTGACAAGCCGGACTTCCGGGATACCCAGAGTCCGGGCCAACCCGGCGGCATCCACGCTCCAGGGAAGGTTGGGGGTCCTGACTCTACCCCGGCGGACCGGACCGGCAATGCCGAAGCAGGCCCGCTCCGCCGCAAGCCCGTGCTCCCTGGCAAAGCGGCCGACGATTTCCTCCAGACTCCCCGCCTCCCGGCTCGGGAAACGCCCTTCGGCAATCACTGCCAACTCCCCGCAAACGGTGTCGAAATAGGCAAGCCGCGTGGACGTTCCACCAATATCACCTGCCAGTACCATCATCTCCGGGCTCCATTCTTTGTCTCTGCTTCCTTCAATCCGTGAGGCTGTACCTTCAATGTGATTGGAAAGGGCAGACCTGCGTGAAGCGCCTGTTCGTCAGGGGTTTGCCTGTACTGCCGGATTTTCTGCAGCCACCTTTTGCCGGTCGATGATTTCCCGGGAGATTTCGCGGCTCAGCTGTTCGAGCGTACGGCTGATGGCCGTCACCATCGTTTCGTAGCGACTGTCGGCAAGTTTTTCGCTGAAGGTCGACACGTGCGTCGCTACGTCTTTCCTCTCCGCTCCGGCAACAAGTGTCCACTGAACCTTGAGGAGAACCTGGTTGCCGGGCACGCAATCGAGCCGCAGAATCCGTGTTACCACGGAATAGTCAGGCTTTGCTGCCTGCATCCGGGGGAAGACAAAAACACGGTCTGTTCCGAGGAACTGCGCAAGATTCTCCGCCAGTACCGCCGAGATGTTTTCGGCAAGGGAGCCGGCCCAGCGGTCGTATTCGGCGAGTATCAGCACGTTCTGACCGTTCCGGGTCACTATCTGGGGCCGTTCCAGGAAATCGGGAATTTCGACCGGGGCGATGCTGACCGCAAGCAGCTTTGCGGCACTGGCGGACGGTTTTTCCGCCATCATTGAGACCATGGGATTCACCGTGTAAAACCGTGACGGCGGCGTGCCGGCACAAGCGGCAAGCGAGACGGTAACGGCAACGACAAGAAATATCCGCACCAGGGGGAATCCATTTTTCATTTTAATCTCCTTTGACACCGAACTTGCCGCGGATGAACGATTCCGGATGCCGTTCCAGTTGATCCGAGAGGTTACGGAGCGAACGGCTTGTCGCCGCGAGTTCCCGCAGGGTCTTGTTCAGTTCGGTCAGCAGTCTGGACTCGTCCCCATAAGCCTGCAGGGTCTGTTCGGACTGCTGCAGGGTCGAGCGGGCGGCTTCCAGGGCTGAGCTGGCGGTTTGCAGGGTTTTATCGGCAGTGCCCACAACCTTTTTGACGTCGCTGCGGAAATTGACCATCGTCTCTCTGGTTTCGGCAAACGCTGCATCGGTGGTTGCCGATGTTTTTAGCAAGCTGGCGGCAAGCGGATCGATTCTGGCGTCAAGATGCTGCACGAGTTTCTGCACATCCTGGAGAGCCGATTCAATGTTCTGTGTGGTTTTTTTCGCATCAATCGAGTTGACGAGCTTGTTGATGCCGGCGATGGTCGAGTTGAAGTTGTCGACGATCTCCTTGTACGGGAGGGATTCAAGCGATTTCTGCAACTGCTCGAGCGACGTCGGCACGCTTGGAATCTCCGGATATTCACTGCTCAGCCCCACAAATATTGGCGGTTTATCGGGAAAGAAGTCGAGTGACACCGTCAACTGGCCGGTGACGAAACTCAATGTCTGCAGCTGCGTTCGCAAGCCCTTTTCGAGAACGGCTTTTCTGATGGAGTTCGGGTCGCGCTGGAATTCTTCCCTGATACCTTTGAATTTTCCCGGTTCCAGAGTAAAGATCACCGGGATCTTCATCTGGCGCGATACCGGATCAGCAATAATACTGACGTCGGTCACCATACCGACCTTCACCCCGCGGAACATGACGGGTGACCCCACGTTCAGGCCTTTCACGGAACCGTCGTAACAGGTGATATAGGAATGCTCTGTGGTGAAAAACTTGCCGGCGCCCAGGACAAGAACCACGGCGACAAAAAGGACAATGGCTCCGAGGACGAACGCGCCGATAGCTGTTTTGTTTACTTTCACACTCATAAGAATCTCCACTCTGCTAGCGTTGCTGCGCGCCTGCACCCCGCGTCAGAAAATTGATGACTTTCGGATCAGGCGACTCCTTGAGGAGCTGTTTCGGATCGCCGCAGGCAGTCATAGTTTTAACCTCCGGATCGAGAAATACCGAGTTGGTGCCGATGGCGAAGATGCTCGCCAGTTCGTGGGTCACCACCACCACCGTGGTGCCGAGGCTTTCGCTCAACTCGATGATCAGGTCATCAAGCAGCCGGGCGCTGATCGGATCGAGGCCGGCAGACGGCTCATCGAAAAAAAGCAGGTCAGGGTCGAGCGACATGGCCCGGGCAAGCCCGGCACGCTTCTTCATGCCGCCGCTGATTTCGGCCGGATAAAAATCCTCAAAGCCGCCAAGCCCTACCAGTGAAAGTTTGAACGATACCAGCTCGCGGATGATGGCCGGCGGGAGGTCGGTGTACTGCTCCAGCGGCATGGCGACGTTTTCCCCCAGAGTCATCGAGCTCCAGAGCGCACCGCTCTGGAAGAGGGTGCCGAAGCGCCGCTTGAGCCGCTCCTGCTCCTCCGGTGCACTCTCCCAGTAACTGGAGCCGTTATAGATTATCTGGCCACTGGCGGGTCGTTTCAGCCCTACCAGATGCTTGAGGAGAGTGCTTTTGCCGCAGCCGCTCCCCCCCATGATGATGAAGATGTCGCCCCGGTTGATGGTGAAGTTGAGGTCACGCATCAGCACGAAGCTGCCGTAGGACATCTCCAGGCCGCGCACATCAATGATAGCGTCTTTCACGCTTGCCGGCTCGTTCATATCCCCAGAACCTCACAGGAAAGGGTGATGATCAACGTTGCCACGACAATGCTGACGATGCCGGTTACTACCGCGGAAGTGGCTGCGTAGCCGACCGCAGAGGCGCTCCGTTCACACTGGAGTCCGCGCAGGCAGCCGGAGATCGCGATGAGGATGCCGAATACAAAACAGTGGAACATGCCGACAAAGAAATGTGTCAGGTTCAGGGCGGCTCTTGTCTGGTGTACGTACTCCATGACACCGAGATCGAGCATGCCCACGCCGACAATCATCCCGCCGAGAACACCCATCAGGTCGGAATAGACGCAGAGCAGCGGCATCATCAGCATCAGGGCGAGCATGCGCGGGAGCACGAGGAACTCCACCGGGGAGAGCCCGAGGGTTTCCAGGGCGTCGATCTCCTCGTTAACCTGCATGGTGCCGAGCTGCGCGGCAAAGGCCGCACCGGTCCGGCCGGACATGATGATGCCGGTCATGATGGCCCCCATGACCCGAACCATACCGATGCCCACTACGTCGGCCACATAGATCTGTGCGCCGAACAGTTTCAGCTGGATCGCCGCGATAAAGGCGAAGATCATTCCGACCAGAAGGCTGATGAGGGTAACGATGGGGAGTGCCTGCGCGCCGGTTTCCTGGATGGTAACGAACAGGTCCAGACGGCGGAAATCGGCCCTGCCGCGCAGCATTTTGCCAAAAGCCAGCGTCACTTCGCCGATGAAGGCCAGCATCTCGGTGAATCCCCTGAGCTGATCAAAGGCGGCATCGGCAACCCGCTCCAGGAATGGCGGCCGCTTTGTTCCCCGCGTTACGCCCGACCGCTGGTTGTCGGGCGATGCCAGTTCCACCAGTTTACGCACACCGGCCGGCAGTCCGGACTGATCGACAGCGATGCCCCCCTGTTGGCAGATGGCAAAAAGTTTTACCAGAAATATCAGCAGAGCGCTGTCCCACCCCAGCAGCCTGCCGCTGTCGAAGCAGAGACCCGATATCTTCTCACCCGCGTCGAGGCCGGCAAGCACGCTGTCCGCTGCCGGAATGCCGTTCCCCAGTTTCCACTCGCCAACCAGATTCAGCCGCAGGCTGCCTGCCGGTCCCTTTTCTATTTTGATTTCGCTCGGGGCCATGCTGTTTTTGGTGCCTCCCCTGATGCAGGTAGTTTCTGTCGTTCCGTTCCGTTCGTTTGCAAGTATTACTCACTAATTCAACTATTCAAGTCTAAATCTGACAGCCCGACACGGACGGGAACAACGTCACATGTTTTTGATTTTTGCTGATAACTGGCGTCGATTGCGCCCCACAGGTCTATCCAGGACTGCCGGGATGAATTGACAAGTTCTCGCCATGGGATAACATAAACGTCTATTATCCGGAGATGAGAGCGGCAGTAACCATTGTCGGTTTTGCAGGGACAACAAAAAGGGGGTTTTCATGGAAAAACGAAAAACTGGATTTGTTTTCAGGCGAGCTGCTGTCTTGGTAACGGTCGTCATGCTGCTGTCGGCTGCCGCGCTCATGATCGCGACACCGGCGAAAGCAGCAGACCCGAAAGAGCCCAGACGTAAGGATCAACAATGAGAATTCAGCCTGTTGACAGCTCATACAAAACCTTTTGCGACCTTGTCAGCGGCTATCGCCATCTGGCCGTTGTCATGCAGGCCGTCAAAAGCGGCATTGTTGATACTGTCGGCAGACAGCCCTGCCGTGCAGAAGATCTGATCAGGTCAACCGGGATGCAGGCGGAGGAGGGCCAACGGTTTCTGGCGCTGCTGGTCAGTAGCGGCATCCTGGAAGAGTGTAACGACCTGCTCCATCTCTCCGGCTTTGCCCGCAGGTATCTTTTTACCCAGAGTGACTGCAACCAGCTGGCTGTGCTGGATTTTGAGCAGCTGCTGCTGCAGAAGTGGTCCGGCCTGGGCACTGTGCTTGCCAGCGGCCAGCAGGCTGCCGTCTGCGACCAGCCGCCGGAGGAGTACCCGGACAGGTTAAGCCTCTATCAACGGGCCATGCACGGGGCGGCGCTCATCCGGGCCCAGGAACTGTGGGATTCCCTGCCCGCCCTGGCGGAGAGGGGGGTGATTATTGACATCGGCGCCGGTGACGGCACCTACCTGCAGGCGTTCCTGCAGCGGCGGCCGCAGTGGCACGCAATTGCCTGCGATCTGCCGGCGGTGCTGGCCGTCAACAAGGCTGCTTTGGACAACAGCGCCATCAGCACCCATGGCTGCGATCTGACGGCAGCGGAGGAACTGGCAGAGTTCGTCAGCCGTCATCAAGGGAGCTGCTGCCTGCTGCTGCTGTCAAACATCATGCACTGTTACAGTAAAGAGGAGAATGTGTCGCTGCTGCGCCGGCTGGTTGAGCTGCTCAGCGCCGACGGCATGCTGGTAATCCACGATTTCTTCAGCGATGGCAACGGTTTCAGCGCTCTTTATGATATCCACATGCTGGTCAATACCTATAACGGCCGCACCTACAGCTTTGCCGAAACCGGGCAGATGCTGCAGTCGGCCGGATTACACTACAGTACCATTTTTGAGCTGCCCTCCTATTCCCATGCGCTTGTCGCCAGCCGCCATGACCGGCACGGGCTGCAGCGGGAGCTGGCGGGAGGAGCTTCCCGTACGCGTAACAGGGAGTGCTCCGGCCTTGCGGGAAACGGAAACCATTTGCCCCCCGGTTTCGAACCGTGTCTGTCTATTGATTGCTGCCAAGAGGTTTAAGCGGCAAACGAATCTCGATAATGAGACCGCCACCCGCTGCATTCACTGCTTTTACCGTTCCATTGTGGAGCCTCACGGCGCGATCGGTGATGGCGAGACCGACGCCTGTGCCGCCGCTTTGCCGGTCGCGGTCATCGGCTACCCGGTAAAAAGGGAGAAACAGTTTGCCAAGTGCTGCTTCCGGTACTCCCGGACCATGGTCGCGCACACTGATTGCGGCATAGGCGGTGTTATCCTCTTCGACCCGTTGCAGCGCAATTTCCACTGCCGTTCCCTCTCCGGTATAGCGTGCGGCGTTGCGGACAACATTCTCCACGGCCCGGTGGAAGATTTCCCGGTTTCCTTCTACCGTCAGCGGTTCGCTGGCAATTACAGCTACTCTCCTCCCCCGGCTTTCGGCCTCAAAATTGGCGTCCTGGGCCACGGATTCCACGAGGGCGTCAAGCTCCAACCTCTCCGGTTTCAACTGCTCAATACCGCTTTCCAGAAGACTCAGGGTCAATAACTCGCCGATCATCTGGTTGAGACGATCGAGGTCGCGTTGAATCCTGTCAAAATAACCGTCGGCAGCTGTTGAGCAATGCGGCCTGGCCAGCCCCAGAGCCACATTCAGTCGGGCCAGAGGGGAGCGGAGTTCGTGGGAAATATCCCGCAGCAATCTTTTCTGTGACTCCAGCAGAAACTCGATTTTTTCGGCCATCCGGTCCAGATCAAGGCCAAGGTCAGCTACCTCGTCGCCTCTCTGTCCCGGTGATGCCCCCACCCGGGCGGACAGATCGCCACCGGCCAGTCGCTGGGCGGCAGTGCGCAGTCTGCGGATCGGTGTTGTCAACCGCCATGCCAATACATAGCAGATCATGCTGCCGATAATTATCGATACTGCCATCCTGATGCCGAATGAACGGGAGATCGGCTGCCAGCGCTTTTGCGTCCAGGGCGGGACAGCCGACATGCCGACGGCAGCAACATAGCGCTGTCCATCATTGCCGCTGACCGGTCGGGCAATGGCAATGAATCCTTCATCGGCAGTACTCATCACGGTACTGCTCCGCGCAGCCAGATTTGCCGCAGCCTGGACGGCAACGGGAATATCCTGGCCGGACACAAGAGTGGTGCCGTCCGCAGCAAAGAGGAATGCCCGTGCCCTGGCCGGCTGCACGGTTTTCCCGGCAAAGCGTCCAAGTGCTGCGGTGTCGCCGCGTTCGTACAGCGCCGGGGCAATCTGACCGTACCATGCCAGCAACTGCTCAACGACCTGTTGGCGATCCTGCTGGAAGTATTTCTGGAGCTTGCCACTCTGACCGATCTGCGTATTCACTACCAGAAGGGTATAGGCAATACTGGTAAGAGCCATGGCCAGCCAGAAACTGAGGAATATCTTGATGAAAAGGGTTCGCATGGGAAGTATCCTTTCTTGTAATTCACGAAATCTATTAATCTGAAAACGCAATTATTAACGTAAAGACGCAGAGTCAAAAAAGAAGATCAAAGCCGTATGCGGCTTTATTAACTGACCGGGATGGTGATGGTGCTAAATGTTTAACATGCTGTTATTACTCTGATCTTGGCGTTAAAATGCTTTTTACAGGATTAGCGCCTGAACCTCCGGAGTTTTAAAACCTCGAAAGTATTCTCCGTAATAAGGATTATTGCCCGGAGGATGGGCGGGTAAGAATGTAGCCGACCCCCCGCACCGTTTTGATTCTCTCACACTCTTCACCCGGAGAGCCGAGCTTGCGTCGCAGGCTGCTAACATGCACGTCAATGCTTCGATCATAGGCATTCAACGGCCGGCCGAGTGCCTGCCGCGACAACTCTTCACGGCTTACCACCTGCCCGGCCAGGCGAAGCAGAACTTCCAGCAGGGTAAATTCGACCGAGGTCAGATCCAGTCGTACCCCCCCCACCTGCACTCTCCTGTCTCCCAAGTCCAGTTCCAGATCGCCGACCACCAGGAGTTTTTCCGTTGTAACGTTATTAGCCGTGGTTAGCGTCGTTCGCCGCTGCACGGCATTGATCCTTGCCACCAGTTCCCGCGGATTGAAAGGTTTCGGCAGATAGTCGTCAGCCCCCATTTCCAGGCCGACGATCCGGTCCACATCGTCACCGCGGGCCGTCAGCATCAGCACCGGTTTGGCCGATCCGGCCCGGATGCGCCTCAGTACCTCAAAACCATTGATCCCCGGCAACATTACGTCAAGAACAATCAGGGCATACTCGCCGGCCAGTGCCCGTGCTGCTCCCTCCTCCCCGTTGCTTACCACCTCTACTGCGAATCCTTCCAGCGTGAGGTAGTCGGTCAACAGTTCGCCCAGTTCAATATCGTCATCGATTACTAAAATCCGCTTCATGGCCACCGTTCCTTTCGTTGCCCTGTTGATAGTATACCGGATGTTCGCGATTCCGATTGTAAAGAAAGGTAAATATCAGGAGGCTGCCGTTTACAAAACTTTACCTGTTTTTACCGTTCTTAACCCTAATTATTTGGGGGAAATGGGATAGTCAACTCAAGCAGATTGTTTCCGGTTCAACTCTCTTCTGAACCATAAACAGAACAAAAACAGTGAAACTACTTAAAGGTATAGGAGACTGACATGAAAAAAACAAACCACAACGGCATCATCCTGTTTGCAGCGGCATTCGTAATTGTGCTCGCCGGTTGCGGCAACAACGCCACAACAACAACATCTGCTGCAACAGCGGCCAAAGCGGTTTCTGCCGACATGGCTGTAAGCTTCGTCGCCACTGCTGTACCGGATGGTGCAGCGCTCTACGCTGCTAACTGCAAGGCCTGCCATGGTGCCATCACCGCATCCACAAAGATAGGCGCAGACCTGACCCGTATTCAGAACTCGATCAGCGGCAATGCGGGTGGCATGGGCTTTCTGTCGACTTTGACCGCAACCGATCTCCAGGCGATTGCCACTGCTCTGGCGCCCGCAACCACGGGAGCGGCTCTTTATGAAGTAAACTGCACCATCTGCCACGGCGGTCTTTCTACTACCCCCAAGGCCGGCGCGGACACTACCCGCATCCAGAATGCCATCACCGCCGACACAGGCGGCATGGGGTCTCTGTCAACACTGGCTCCGCTCCAGGTGCAGGCCATTGCTGCTGCGCTGACTGTGGCGCCAACCGGTACAACATTGTATGCCGTCAATTGTGCCGGCTGCCACGGCGTCATCGCCACATCCACCAAGATCGGCGCCGACTTCAGCCGCCTGCAGAATGCTATTAGCAACAACACGGGCGGCATGGGTTTTCTGTCAACTCTTTCAGCTACCGATATCCAGACAATCACCGCAGTCTTGACGGCGCCATAAGTAATTTTATACGGAAAAACGCAGAAAACAGTTCTAACTTACCAAGGAGATTGAACATGAAAAAGAGCATCGGAAGCGCAATTTTCCTGTCCCTGGCAATAATGGGCTTCTCGCTTGCTGGCTGCGGCACTTCACCAGCCATCACTCCCGCTGCTGTGTCCCTCCTGACACCGGCCCAGATTCAAGCCTACGCTGCTGCCCTTACGCCAGCCCAGTTGCAGGCTTTTACAACCGTCCTGACCCCGGCGATGATAAAAGCAGCCGGCCAGACGCTGACGATTGCCCAACTGCAGGCCATCTCGCCGTTTCTGACGGCAATAACCTCTACGACGGCACCATAACCAGAGCATTCTTTATCGTAAGGAGATTTCCATGAAAAATATTATTCGTAACTACATTATTCTCGCAGCAGCTGTTATGGGATTCGCACTTGCCGGTTGCAGCAATGGTGTCAACGTAACCCCCGCGGACCTGTCAGCCCTGTCGCTGTCCGAGGTTCAGGCCTACGCAAGTGCCATGTCACCGGCGCAGTTGCAGACTTTTACCGCCACTTTGACCCCGGTGCAGATACAGACTGTCGCCGGACCATTGACCGTTGCCCAGCTACAGGCGCTCGCTCCGTTTATAGTGCCTGCTGTTACCAGCATAGACGGTGCGGCACTCTACAGTACCGACTGCGCGGGCTGCCATGGCCTTCTGGCCAGTTCCGCAAAATCGGGTGCAACCAGCGCCGCCATCCAGGTGGCTATCAGCACTAACACCGGCGGAATGGGCTCTCTGTCCAGTACTCTGACCGTCAACCAGATTCAGGCTATTGCCACAGCTTTGACCTCAACTGCGGCCAACGGGGCAACACTTTACGCGAGCGACTGTGCGCTCTGCCACGGTCCCTTGGCCTCAACGACCAAGCTGGGTGCAACCAGCGCCCGCATCCAGACCGCCATTGTCGGCAACACCGGCGGGATGGGTTCTCTGGCCAATTCCCTGACCGGAAGCCAGATTCAGGCGATTGCCACTGCCCTGACAGTCACAGCCCCGCCTGTTGCTCCGAACGGCGCAGCCCTCTATGTCAGCGACTGTGCTGCTTGCCATGGCGCGTTGGCCTCATCGACCAAGCTGGGCGCAACCAGCGCCCGCATCCAGACCGCCATCGGCGCTAATACAGGCAGTATGGGTTCTTTAGCCACTACCCTGACTGCCGCCCAGATTCAGGCGATAGTTACCGCCCTGGTCCCGGTCAATGGAGGCACAACCGGAGGCACAACCACGGCCAATGGCACAACCCTTTATGCCAATGACTGCGCCGGTTGCCACGGCAATCTCGCCTCCTCCAGCAAGACCGGGACCACTGCCGCCCGCATCCAGAGCGCCATCAACGGCAACTCAGGCGGCATGGGCTCCCTGTCCAGTCTGAGCGCAGCCGACATCCAGGCCATTGTCACCGTCCTGGCCGGCACAGGTACGGGGACAGGAACAGGGACGACAACAACTACTGACGGTGCTACGCTGTACAAATCCTACTGCGCAAGTTGCCACAGTTCTTTAGGGAGTACATCGGTATCATCCATTCAATCCGCCATAAAAAGCAACAAGGGGGGAATGGGCTCGCTTTCCCTCACCTCGGCTCAGTTGCAGTCTATCTCTACATACCTCGCCGGCGCAGGCGGCAGCGGCTCCGAAGGAGGCGACGACTGACCCGGCAGGCCCGGGAAAAACAACATTTTCCCGGCAACAATAATCCGTATTCACCCCCCAAACATGAAAAAGGCGCCTTTAAGGGCGCCTTTTTCTTTTCCTGCTATGAACAATTCATCAGATACTTTACCTGCCGGGTAACACTACTCCCCCCGCTCCTCGATCCGCGGAAAGAGTGCCTCGGCCTTTGTGATCATGGTGCCGGCCTTGAGTCTGCCCCACTTAAGAGACGCTTCATCCGGCGGAAACGAAGCCCCGAGATAGCCGAGCCCTTTGGCGGCAGTTGTGGGCATGAAGGCCGCCAGCAGTGAATGTACCAGCCGCTGCGATTCGCAGAGGCAGTACATGACCGTAGCGAGCCGCTCTTTTTGTGCCGGGTCCTTGGCCAGTGTCCAGGGGGCGGTTTCGTCGATATACTTGTTGCCGGCGGAAATTACCTCCCAGATGCTCTGCAAAGCCTTGCTGAATGCCAGTTCGCCCATAAGGGTATCCACTGACTTTACCATGGCCGTGCTCTTCTCCAGGTAAGCCGTATCCAGAGGAGAGAGCGGGCCGCAACCCGGCAGTACCCCGTTGAAATATTTGTTTACCATGGCGGTGGAGCGGTTGAGCAGGTTACCGAGATCGTTTGCCAGGTCGGAGTTTATCCTGTTGACCATGGCCGACTGGGAGAAGTCGCCGTCAAGGCCGAAGGGGACCTCGCGCAGCAGGAAGTAGCGGACAGCATCGACGCCGTATCTGTCGATCAGCATGTTGGGCTCGACCACGTTCTGCAGGCTTTTGCTCATCTTCTGCCCTTCGACAGTCCACCAGCCGTGGGCAAAGACCTTTTTCTGCAGCGGCAGGCCGGCGGCCATGAGGAAGGTCGGCCAGTAGACGGCATGAAAACGGAGGATGTCCTTGCCGATGAGATGCACATCGACCGGCCAGAATTTGCCGAAATTGCCGCTTCTGTCGGGATAGCCGAGGGCGGTGATGTAGTTGGAGAGCGCATCGAACCAGACGTAGATAATATGCTTTTCGTTGCCCGGAACAGGAATACCCCAGTTGAAGGTGGTGCGGGAGACGGAGAGGTCGCGCAGCCCCTCTTTGACAAAGGCGACAATCTCGTTGCGTTTGCTTTTCGGCTGTATGAAGTCGGGATTGGCTTCGATATGAGCCAGTAGTCGCTCCTGGTAAGCGCTCATCCTGAAGAAGTAGGACTCCTCCTTCAGCTTGTCCACCGGCCGGTTGCAGTCGGGGCAGTTGCCGTCGATCAGCTGGGTTTCGGTCCAGAAGGTTTCGCACGGGGTGCAGTACCAGTCCTCATACTCGCCGAGGTAGATGTCTCCCTGCTGCATCAACTGGCTGAAGATGTCGGCCACGCCACTTTTGTGGCGCTCCTGGGTGGTGCGGATGAAGTCGCTGTAATTTATATCGAGTTTTTCCCAGAGAGCCTGAAAACGCTTCATCACCCGGTCGGCAAGTTCCAGCGGCGTCTCGCCGGCGGCATGCGCCGCTTTTTCCACCTTCTGCCCGTGCTCATCGGTGCCGGTAAGAAAGAACACCTCGTCGCCCATGATCTTTCTGTACCTTGCCACCACGTCGGCGGCAAGCGTCGTATAGGCATGGCCGATATGCGGGACGTCGTTGACATAATAGATAGGGGTGGTGATATAGAAGCTGCGGCTCATGGCGTCTCCTTTGGCGTGTCCGGTTTTTTCTTCCCCTGGCTTCTGTTACGGTTGCGGTTGCGGCGTCGCCCGGTCGTTCCGCTTTTGTCGGCTTCGCTGCCGCGCTGTTTCGTCTCCGGCGATTTTTCGGCGGCAACAGCTTTTTCGGCTCTTGCCGGTGGAGCACTCTCTCTGGGAGGGGGGGGCGGGCTGGCAACAGCATCATCCCGAAGATCCTCAGGCGTGCATTGCACCAGTCTTGCGTCGGCAGTTCTCAACGTAAAACTTCTGCCAAGGGTGTTGACCTTGACAACTTCTCCTTCGATGTCGCCGCACTTCAGATGTTTGCCGCATTTAGGCAGACCCTTGCGGAGTTCACAGTAAGTCTCGAATTCGTAGCCGAGGCAGCATAGCAGCCGGCCGCACTGCCCGGAAATCTTGGTAGGGTTGAGCGCCAGGTTCTGCTCTTTTGCCATCTTGACGGAGACCGGCGCGAACTCGCGCAGGAATGACGAACAGCAGAGTTCGCGGCCGCAGATGCCGAGCCCGCCGACTATCTTCGCTTCGTCACGCACACCGATCTGTCTCATTTCGATGCGGGTGTGGAACTGCTGGGCAAGATCCTTGACCAGGTCGCGAAAGTCGATTCTGCCGTCAGCGGTGAAGTAGAAGATTGCCTTGCTGCCGTCAAAAACGTATTCGACCTTTACCAGCTTCATATCCAGATTCCGCTCGGCAATTTTGGCCTGGCAGAATACGTGAGTCTCTTTTTCCCTGGCGCGGTTACGTTCCGCTGCTTCAAGGTCGGCTGGTGACGCCTTGCGCAGGATGGTTTTCAGCGATTGGGGCACCAGCTCATCAGCAACCTGCGAAAGCTGTGTTGCGACGATGGCCATGCTTCTGCCGCGGTCTGTCTCGACTATGACCCTGTCGCCCGGTTTGAGTTCAAACCCGGCAGCGTTAAAGTCATAGAGTTTTTCTGCAGTATGGAACTGCACTTTTACGATGTTGGCCAATTTGCCTCCAATGTTGTCAGACTGCCAGCTTCATGCCGAGAACATCCATTGCCAGGCGGACATTGGCGTTGCGCTGGATGGTCTGGCGGGTTTTGAGCAGGGTTTCGATGTTGTCAATTATTGCTGTGCTGCTGCGACGTCCGGACTCTCTGGCAAGGAGGGCGGCAACGTCACGGTTGACTGCGGTAGCTGAACCGCTGTGGAAATGGAGCATATCTCTCCAGAAGCCAAGGAGCAGTTCAAGCGACTGCAGCGCTTTTTCCCGGTTCTTGTCAAACAGTTCACCGAAAGCAAAGATGGATGACATCTCCTTAAGGGATATCCGGCAGGCCCTTTCAATAAGCTCCTGCCGGGAAGGAGAGCTCTCCTCATCACAGAAATCAATTGCCCTGGCAACAGAGCCGTCGGCCAGGGCGGCAGCTACCCGTGCGCTGTCGGCATCGGCCCCTCCGGCAATCAGCAACGCTTCGATGCTGTCAGCCGGGACGCCGGCAAAAGCGAGCTGCTGACAGCGGGAGCGGATTGTCGGCAGAACGCTTTCCAGGGCAGAGGTTAAAAGAATCATGATGGCATTGCCGGGCGGCTCTTCAAGGGTCTTCAAAAGGGCGTTGCCGGACGACTGGTTCAGCCGTTCCGCACCGTCAATGATGCAGGCTTTACGCACCGCTTCGTAGGGGCGATAGCCAAGCTCTTTTTGTAGCGCTCTTACCTGGTCAATCTTGATGAACTGCCCGTCAGGTAATACGGTATGGATATCGGGGTGGTTCCCGGAGGCGATCTTTTTACATGAGGAGCAGCTGCCGCAACCCGTGCCTTCAGCACAGAAAAGCTGCTGGATGAAAGCGAGGGCAACTTTCCTTTTGCCGACCCCTTCCGGACCGGAAAAAAGATAGGCGTGCGCAATTCTGGCAGAGCCGAGAATCCGTTTGATGACATCGATGTTTTTCTTGTGGCCGGCAATGGCTGCAAAGGACATCAGAGCGCAATCCTGTCGGCAACGGCACGGAAAATCGTTTCTGCAGTCTGCTCGATGCCGCTGCTGCCGTCAATAAGGATAAATCTCTCCGCTTCGGTTGCTGCCAGGGAGAGGTAACCGCTACGGACTCTTTCATGGAAATCCATGGCTTCCCTTTCAAAACGTTCCTCACGGGGTGTGCTGCTGTCAACGGCCTCGATTCTGGCGATTGCCCGGCCCAGGCCGGTCTCCACCGGACAGTCGAGCAGCACGGTGATATCCGGGCGGCAGTTGGCCGCAGCGATGCTGTTCAGTTGGTTAATGAGGGTAAGGTCCAGACTCCTGCCGAAACCCTGATAGGCAACGGTCGCATCAATAAAGCGGTCGCAAAGGACAATGCTGCCGTTTGCCAGGGCCGGGGCGATCTTTTCGCTGATATGCTGGGCCCGTGCCGCCGCATAAAGGAGCAGCTCGGCCAGCGGCACCATGCTGCTGTTCTCTGCATCCAGGAGGATGGCGCGGATCTGATCGGCAATGGGGCAGCCTCCAGGTTCACGGGTAAGGACCACGCTCTGTCCGGCGCGCTCCAGCGACTCTGCCAGCAGGCGAATCTGGGTTGTCTTGCCGCACCCTTCAATACCTTCAAATGTTATGAAGCATCCCATCAATATCTTCTCCGCCAAAACTGAAAAATTATAAGAGAGGGGGCGGAATTAATCAAGCAAAATGCCTGTAAAAGCGTAATTGTGACAAATGAAATTACACATAAGCATCGTCTTCGTCACAGCCATGCTTTATCGCCACTGGTAAATTATCCGAAGCTTGCTTGGTCGCAAAGAAACCGTATTGCAGATACCATGCGGCGCTGTCTGCTGCGGTGGGAGTCTGTTCGCAATCTAATTCAAAAACCCGAAGATGCAGAGATGTAGTTGAAAAACAGCCCATGTTTCCAGGCTGTTAGAGTAATGTTAAAAAAGTTGACATTTGCACAAACGCGTATAGATTTAAAGAAAATAACTTTCACGGCGGTTTAAATGAAACTGGCCGCATTTAGCAGAAAACTGGTGTAAATTTCATCCGGCTCGCCAGTCAGATATTGCTCTGCGGCGTTTTTTCGTATGCAAAATGGCTGTTTTGTTGATTAGGAACGGCCTGCAGTATGAATAGTTTCAAGCAGGTCCACAAGGGAGTGCAGCCAGTATTGCTGTCAGAGACAGTTTTTTACGGATTGGTGTTGATGTCTTGGCAAGATAACTCTCTAACCCGAAATACAGAAGGTCATGTGTATGCACTGCCCAGGCATTATCTTGATCGCTAAGCTTGTTCTATGTCTCTGCATCTTTGCTTGCAGTGGCAACAGCCAGGAAGGGACAGTTCCAGTCCATGTTGATCTGAAGGTCAGTGATCTGGTTGGCGACCCAGGGAATGCAAAAGTGATTCTTTCATGGTCTCCCCTGCCTGCTGCTTCTTCATATACGGTATATTACTGCACCAAAGACAGGCTTTCCAAATTCAACGCTACCAGGGTCACTGGAGTTCATAGCCCTATTACCATCCGTTATCTGACTAACGATACCTCCTGTCTGTTCAGCGTTGCTGCTGTCAGTCATAGCGGGGAGGGACCTCTTTCCAAAGTTATCTCAGTCACTCCGAAAGCAATTCCTCCCCCAGCGGCGCCGACCAATGTCCAGGCTGTTGCCGGCAAAGAGAGCGTTTCAATTTTTTGGGATGCTGTCAGCGGCGCTACCTCCTACTCCATCTACATGGCAACAGCCAGCGGCGTAGCAAAGGAGAGCGGCACAATAATTCCCGCGGTTGTCAGTCCCGTCACAGTTAGCAATCTTGTAAATGGCACGAAATACTATTTTGTCCTGACCGCACGCAGTGGTAATGGCGAAAGTAAGGAGTCATTCGAGGTCACGGCAACGCCAGGGGATTTGACGCCACCGGAGAGGCCACAAGATGTGGTTGCTGAATCAGGCAACAGTAGTGCCAACATATCATGGCCTGAAGTTGCCGGCGCCAGCGGCTATAATCTTTACTGGCTTGCTGATTATCCGATTACAAAAACGACCGGCACCAAGGTTGCCAATGTTGTCTCTCCATTCACCATCTCAGACCTTGCCAACAAGACCAGCTATTTCTTTATGGTGACGTCTGTAAACGGCCATGGAGAAAGCGCTGCATCTGCCATTGTTTCCGCGACCCCCCTGTCTGTCCGACCCGAGCAGGGGCTGGTTCTCATCCCCGCAGGCCAGTTTCAGATGGGGGACTCTCTTGACAGTATCTCCTATGCAAAACCTGTACATACGGTGCATGTCTCCGCTTTCTACATTGAACGTTATGAAACGACCTATGAAGATTGGCAGACGGTCTATAAATGGGCGCTGCAGCATGGCTACCAGTTTGACAGCTTTGGCAGGAACGGCTCAATGAATATTGGCACGTCAATGCCGGTCACATATACCTCCTGGTACGATGCAACTAAATGGCTTAATGCCCGTTCCGAGAAGGAGGGACGCACCCCTTGCTACTACACGGACAGTACCAGGGCTGCGGTTTACAAAACGGGAAAAGTCGATCTGTCGGATGCCATGGTCCGTTGGGATGCAGACGGCTATCGACTCCCCACCGATGCCGAGTGGGAGAAGGCGGCCCGGGGGGGGGTGGCAGGCAAACGCTACCCTTGGGGAGATGACCCGGCGGATCCTCTGCTTATCGACCCTTCTTTAGCCAACTATAAAGGGGGGAGAACCACAACGGTGGGGGTTTACCCAGCTAACGGCTACGGTCTTCATGATATGACCGGGAATGTCTGGGAGTGGACCTGGGACTGGTTTGCAACTGGTTATTTTGCAGAAAATGCCGGGGTGACAACCATTGACCCTCATGGACCAGCGGCCTCAGCCGATTTCACCCGGATCAGGAAGGGTGGTAGTTACGAATTCGGCTATGGCCCGCAAATGCTGCGGTGTGCCGACAAGATGTCGAGGGTGCCAACATATCTCGGCCCTTATTTCGGTTTCCGGGCGGTATCCATTATGCCGTGATTTTACAGGTCAGAAGTTCATTTCATTGTTTGAAATCCAACAGATCAGCTGAAGAAGGAGGTGGAAAATGGTGGTAGGCCCTTGATAACCGGTTTCATAACAGGTTCAATATTTACTAAAGGAGGTAAGAAAATGAAGAGGCATGAGATTCGTTTATTGGCGCGAATGTTGTCAGCACTTATTCTCACCCTGCTTATGGCGATACCGCTACTGGCTGACACATACCCTAGCGACACAGACTACCTGAACATGGTCAAGCGGGGGCAGAACTACCTGTTTAGCAAGCAGACGCCCGCACTCTATGCGGGCGGTGTCTATCAAAGCGGCGGTGACTGGGCTGACAGTTTATACGCTTATCCGGTGGCTTCGACCGGCATGGCTGTAGCTGCGCTGCTGGATACCGGGGTGCCCAAAACCAACCAGCATGTAATCGACGGCATCAATTTCCTCCGCCAGGCTGCCAAGAGTCTGAGCCCAACCCTGGATGCCGCTGATCTGGGCAAAGGTGGTATCTACTCTTATGATGCAACCTATGAGACCGGCATCGCCCTGATTGCATTTTCGCTCTACGGGGATCCGGCAGATCAGACCCTTGTCCAGAACGCCTCGGACCTTCTTATCGCGCGACAGGGAACCGTAGACAATTCCGGGTCCTCCGCAGGAGGCTGGGACTATGGTATGAGCGGTTATGGGGGCGACCTGTCCAATACCCAGTTCGGGGTCATGGGGCTCTATTATGCTTCCCGCTATCTTAACAAGCCGGTTACCAATACAACCTGGGCAAACCTGGTATTCGGCTACCTCCAGAGAGATTACTCAGTTGGTGGAGGCTTCAGTTATTATCCGGGATCAGATTATCCCACGTTTGCCATGACAGGCGCCGGACTCTGGAGTGTTGGCATGATCGGCATGTCCAGTGATACTCTTGCCAGCCCCAGTGGGCATACAATGAGTGCGGATGCCATATCGTGGTTTAATGATCGCTATACCTGGTACCATGACGTCGGTATCTACTCCGTATTCGCCTGGGCCAAGGCGCTTACCATAGTCCTTGGAGCAGACAACAAGGTGGGTACCCACGACTGGGTCAACGGCATAGCCGGCATCGGCGGGGAAACAGTAAATGGCCTCAGATACAGCATGTTTCTTCAGAGAAATGCCTCTCTGGAGGGGACAGGAGACCCGACTGATCCGAATAACCAGACATACTGGCCGGATGCGGATGGGTATTGGTTTGGCGATATTCTTGGAACCTCCTCGGTACTTATGTCTCTCGGGTTTGCCGACGTCAATGTGCCTGTGCCTGAAAGGATCCTGGCTATGCCGGTTCTGGACCCTTTAACCCCCAACATTGACATTCCGGTTAAAGGGAGCGTGGTCATAAAAACGGATAACGCACTCATTGACACGGCCAAAGATAGCCTGGGGAATGCACTGCCTTTCCGTTTTCCAATAGATAGTGCCACCAAAACCGCGACTATTGTTCTTCCCGTTGGAGGTTTCAACTTCAGCCTGATCAATGTTACCCCCGGGGGGAGTGTCGATCTGCGGATCGAAGTGCCGGCCAGTTCCATGGACCCGCTCGATCCGGCCTTTAATCCGAAAACTGCATTCGTTGACAATCTCGGCAATGTCAAGCCGAATATAAAATGGTACAAGATGATAGCTGGCGTCTGGAAACCGTTAACAGGGGTTCCTGTCAGCATTGATAAGCTTGCCCATGTTATCATCGTTACTTTGACTGATGGCGGTGCTGCGGATCAGGACGGCGTTGTTAATGGCGTCATTGTCGATCCGGGAGGAGTCGGTCTGGAAACCCTGTCAGCTTCACCTCCGGGAGGGACCTATACAGGCAGCCAGACGGTCACTCTGACTGCCGATCTGCCGTTAACGATCTATTATACTACCAACGGCCTTGCTCCTACTACCAGCTCCAGCCAGTATAGCGCGCCGCTGACTATTGCTAATGATACGGTCCTGAAGTTCACCACTGACGGGGTCGTCATTAAGACTGAAACATACACGATCATCTCGTCAAGCTATACCGTCACCTTTGCTGCAGGGGCAAACGGCACGCTGACCGGTACCACCAACCAGACTATCAACTCCGGAGGCTCCACGAGCGAAGTCACCGCCGTACCAGCCACCGGTTACCACTTCGTCAACTGGACCGGCACCGGCGGCTTTAGCACCACAACCAGTAATCCCCTGATGCTCAGCAACGTCACATCCAGCCAGACAATAACCGCGAACTTTGCCATTGACACCTTCGCCATTAACTTCGCCTCTGGCGGCAACGGCACCTTGACCGGCACAGCCAGCCAGACGGTCAACTACAACGCCTCGGCAACCGCTGTGACCGCCGTACCAGCCACCGGTTACCACTTCGTCAACTGGACCGGTACGGGCGGTTTTGTCACTTCTGCCAGCAACCCGCTTACTGTCAGTAATGTAACCTCTTCCATGAACATCACGGCCAGCTTTGCCGTTGATGTCGCCATCACCACCAAGCCGGCCACCAAATCCCTGAGTTACAAAGGGGCCAGGGGGCTGCTCAGGTTCACTGCTCCGGCAGCTGTCTCTATCGACACCATCAAGGCTCTGGTTTCGTCTTCCTCCTGGGTCACGGTCGATCTGGAAAGTATGAAGTTTGTCAAAGGGAAGGGGAGCGTCAAGTACAGCGTGGCAGCAAACGCTACTATCGACGAACGCGCCGGCAGCATCACCATCAGCAATGCTTCGCACTCCCTGAGCCAGGCCGGCGCTCCATGCAAGATAATCTCCGTAACCGCCGTCCCGGCCGTTGTTCCGGCAGCAGGGGGCACACAGACGCTGACGGTGGATCTTGAGCCAAACGCCTGTTCGTGGCAGATGGTATCGATTAAGGTTTCGCCGCTAAGCGAATGGTTCAGTGATCAGGGGAACTATCCAGCGGCAGGAACAGTGCTTGTGGGTGATCAGACATTCACCGGTACTGTCGCCCCGACAACCGTCGCCCGCAAGTTGGTGGTCAAGCTGGCAACCAATGACAACAAGAGCAGGAAAACCGTGACACTGAAACAGCTGAAACCGGTCAAATAGTCTTTTACCGTAAGCTTTATGCCAGCAGAAAAGCCGCCCTTTCCAATATCTGAAAGGGCGGCTTTTACTTTGTAAATCTCAATATTCTCCATTGCTATTGATAAAGGCAGCACTGTCCGGTATAGTAGCTAACCGTGCAAAAAGAGACTGAAAACAGATATTCCTCTCTGGAGAAGGCTGTCGGTCACCGTTTCCGTGATCAGGCATTTTTGCAGGAGGCGCTGATGCACCCATCCTGTGCCAATGAGGCCCAGGGCGGATTGGCGGATAATCAGCGGCTGGAGTTCTTTGGCGATGCCATCCTCGATTTCCTGGTTAGTCACCTGCTCCTTGTTCGCTTTCCTTTTGCCAGGGAGGGGGAACTCACCAGGATGCGGGCAGCTCTGGTGGATGAAACAAACCTGTCCAGGGTTGCCGCTGACCTGCACTTGGGCGATTATCTTGCCCTGGGAAGGGGCGAAGAGAAGAGCGGCGGCAGGGAGAAGCGGTCGATTCTGGCCGATGCCTGCGAGGCGCTGCTTGCCGCCGTCTATCTTGACGGCGGCATCACGGCAGCGCGGAGAGTCGTCACCAGGCTTTTTGCAAATTCCGCCGCTGTTACACTGGCGGGCAACATCTCCAGAGATTACAAGACCGAACTGCAGGAACTGGCCCAGGCGCGGTTTGCAACCGCTCCCGGTTACGAGCTGATTGCTGCCGAAGGGCCTGACCACGACAGGATTTACTTTGTCAGGGTGATGCTGAACGGCGCAGCCGCCGGAGAAGGGCGCGGCAGCAGCAAGAAAGAGGCGCAGCAGGCGGCGGCCCGTGAGGCGCTTGTCGGGTTGGGGCGATGAAACGGGTCATTGTCCCGTTTTTCATCTCACATCAGGGGTGTCCGCACCAGTGCGTTTTCTGCGACCAAAAGGCGATTACCGGGGTAGCTGGTACGCTGCCGCAACCGGATGAAATCCTGCGGAGGATTGAGGCGTGGCGCATCTCTGCCGGTGCCGAGTCGGTAGAGGTCGCTTTTTACGGCGGCACTTTCACCGCCCTTTCTGCCTGCCAGCAGCAGAGTCTGCTGCAGCCGCTGCAACCGCTGCTTGCCTCCGGACGGGTTGCGGCAATCAGGCTGTCGACCAGGCCTGATAAGGTTGATGCGGCAACCGCACGGTTTTTGCGCGAGGCAGGCGTCTGTCTGGTTGAACTCGGGGTGCAGTCGCTTGATGATAATGTCCTGGCTGCGGCCGGCCGCGGCCATGCTGCGCTCGACACCGTGGCGGCATTTGCCACCCTGCGGGCGGCAGGGCTGCAAGTAGGCGCGCAGATGATGCCCGGGCTACCCGGCGAAAGTGCTGCCGGCGCAATCGGTTCTTTTCGCAGGGTGCTGGCACTCAAGCCCGATCTGCTGCGGATTTATCCGACAGTGGTGCTCAAGGGGACAGCGCTGGCAAAGATGTATCAGCAGGGAGAGTATACGCCGCTGTCACTTGACGCTGCCGTCAATCTCTGCAAGATCATGCTCCAGGACGCGGCTCTTGCCGCCATTCCTGTGATACGCGCCGGACTGCAGCCGACTGACGATCTTGCCGCCGGGGCAACGGTTCTTGCCGGGCCTTTTCATCCGGCGTTTCGCCAGCTGGCCGAGGGGGGGCGGTGGTACGATCTGCTGCAGATTCTTGTCCGGCGTTTGGACGGTAACGCCGGGTTGACGATCCACGTATCGCCGCCAAGAGTTGCCGATGTTGTCGGCCAGCAGCGGCGCAACATTATCAGGCTGGAGAAGTTGTCAGGAATAAAGGTTGCCGGTGTGACCGCTGACAGCACTCTGACTGCGGGTGCAATCCGCATCAGCGACAACAGGCACAGTATTTCCGGGGATATCCTCCGGGATTTAACTTACAAAGAGGATTTTTAGGTGACCATTTGACAGAACAACAGTTTCACTCAGGTTTCGTTGCCATAGCCGGCAGGCCGAATGTCGGCAAATCGACCCTTCTTAACGCCATTCTTGGCGAGAAGATTGTCATAACCTCGGACAAACCGCAGACTACCCGCAACCGGATTCAGGGGATTCACAACCTGCCTGGCGGGCAGATTGTCTTCATCGATACCCCGGGTGTTCACCGGGCAAAATCCAGGCTTAACCGCTCTCTGGTCGATACCGCAATGGAGGCGATCAAGGGGGTGGACATCATTCTTTTTCTGGTGGAGGCGACAGTTTCGCCTGCTGCCGAGAGTGAGATGATGACAGAAGTGCTGACCGGGGTGACTATTCCGGTCTTTTTGCTGATTAACAAGGTTGATCTGGTGGAGAAAAGCCGTCTGCTCCAGTTGATGGAACGCTACAGCGCTCTCTTCCCTTTCCGGGAGATCGTGCCGGTATCAGCCCAGAGCGGGGATGGGGTGGCCAGTCTGGTCGAGCTTGTCTGCCGCTACCTCCCCGACGGTCCGGCATACTTCCCGGACGATATCCTTACCGATCTGCCGGAACGGTTTGTGGTTGCCGAAATGATCCGGGAAAAGGTCTTCAGGCTGACTCATGACGAAATACCATATTCCGTGGCCGTTCAGGTCGAGAGCTTCACCGAGCGGCCTGATGGCGGGGTGATAGCTATCGCCGCGGTGATCTTTGTCGAGCGTGATTCCCAGAAGGGGATCATCATCGGCCAAAAGGGGGCGATGCTGAAGCGTATCGGCACCGCTGCCAGGCTGGAGATCGAGCGTTTCCTGGCACAAAAGGTTTTTCTTGAACTGTTCGTCAAGGTTTCACGCGACTGGAGCGACAACCCGCAGAAGCTGAAGGAGTTTGGATACTGATGAGACCAATAGTTGCCATAGTAGGCCGGCCAAATGTAGGAAAATCAACACTGTTCAACCGGCTTGTCGGCGCGCGCCGGGCGATAGTCGATGACATGCCGGGTGTTACCCGTGACCGAAATTACGGCAATGTCGACAAGTACAATGTGCCGTTCACCCTGATAGATACCGGCGGTTTCGAGCCGGTCAGCCAGGAGCTGCTGCTGCAGCAGATGCGGACCCAGTCGCAGCTTGCCATGGAGGAGGCGGACGTTATCATCTTTCTGATGGACGGCCGCTCCGGCTTGACTGTTGCTGACCGTGAAGTTGCCGCAATGCTGCGCAGGGTAAAAAAGCCCGTATTCTACGTCATCAACAAGGTTGACGGTGACAAGGTGGAGGCGCTGGCAACAGAATTTTACGAGCTGGGGATCGATACCTACTATCCCATTTCGGCAGCGCATAACCATGGCGTCGGTGACCTGATGGATGATATCACAGCGGCTTTTCCGAAGGACATGGTGGCAGAAGAAGAGGACGAACTGACAAAAATTGCCGTTGTCGGCCGTCCCAATGTCGGCAAGTCTTCGCTGGTAAACCGCCTGCTCGGCTTTGAACGCTCGGTTGCCAATCCTGTTGCCGGAACCACCCGTGATTCGGTTGACACACTCTTCACCTGCAACAAAAAGCGTTATCTCCTCATCGATACCGCCGGGATCCGGAGAAAGGGGAAGGTCTCTCTCAAAATCGAGACCTACAGCGTGGTTGATGCCCTGCGCAGTATCGAGCGGGCCGATGTTGTCCTGATCGTTATCAATGCCGAAGATGGGGTGACGGAGCAGGATACGAAGATCGCCGGCTACGCTTATGAGGCTGGACGCTCCTGTCTTTTTGTCGTCAATAAATGGGATACCGTTGCCAAGGACAATGCCTCCATGGGCAAGTTCGTCGAAAGGATACGGATGGATTTCAAGTATCTGGCGTTTGCACCGATTGTCTTTGTCTCTGCCATGAGCGGTCAACGGACCGGCAAAATCATGTCTGAAGTTGACGCCCTGATGGAGCAGTATACCAAGAGAGTTTCCACCGCTGATCTCAACAATGTATTCAAGGAGGCGGTTGAGTCGCATCATGCGCCGCTTGCCACCGGCAGACGGGTAAAATTCTACTATGCGACCCAGGTGGCGATAAAGCCGCCATCATTTGTGATTTTTACCAACCAGCCTGAAGGGATTCACTTTTCCTACGAGCGCTACCTCACCAATAAATTCCGTGAGGCTTTCGGTTTTAACGGAACGCCGCTGAAGCTGATGTTTCGCGGCCGTGAAAAGATGAAAAAGGATGAGAGGCCGCATTCATAAAACCTTTACGTTGCAGCATCTCTCAGGTATGATTTTAAAAATTTATTGATGTTGTCCGCTATTACGGGGAGAGTTGATGAGCCTTGTTGGCAATCTTGCAGACCTGGGGCTTGGCGAGATACTGCAGATAGTCAGTCTCAGCAGGAAATCAGGGATTCTGACTCTCCAGAGCAGGGGGCGGCAGGGTATTGTTGTCTTCCGCTTCTGGCAGGTGATCAGGGCTACCTCAAGTACCATTCAGTATTTTCTTGGTGAGGAGCTGCTGAAACGCAATGTTGTCGACCAGGAGTGCCTCAACAAGGCTCTTCAGGTGCAGCAGGCGGGCGCCTACCGGGAGCGGCTCGGGACGATCCTGATTCACCGCTTCAATGTCCCGGTGGAGAAAATTGAAGATGTCGTCAGGGAGCAGATTGAAAAGGTTGTCTACTCGTTTTTTTCGTGGGATGAGGGGCGCTTTGAATTTGAGCTGCAGGACGATGTCGAGACAATCGATGATTCGAAGATGGACCCTCTCCAGTTCATGCTTGAGCAGGGACTTAATCCGCAGTTCCTGGCAATGGAAGGTTCCAGGATCATCGATGAAAAGAGGCACCGGGGGGACCTTGAAGAAGAGGGGCCGCAGCTCTCTCCCGCAGCCGAAGCCGCTCTTGCGGAAGCAGCAGGAGCTGCTCCTCTTTTGCCGCCGGAAACGGCAGCTCTTCCTGCCGCTGCCAACGGCAGAGAAGTTGTCATCGTCGAGGACGATCAGTTCATTCGCGATCTGCTGGCAGAGGCTTTCTCCCGTTCGGGGAGTACCGTTTTTAATTTTAGCCGGAGCGAAGATGCTCTGATAACCATTGATACCCTGTTCCGGGAGGGTAATCGCCCCTCAATTCTGCTGGATCTTATCATGCCGCGGATGGACGGCTCCGGGGTTCTTGGCGGCCTTGAACTGCTGGAGCTGGTAAACGGCAATTTCCCGGAACTGCCGGTACTGGTGATTTCCGACTACCGCAACAGTGATGCCGAGCGGAGAATAAGGGAGGCCGGAGCCGACTTTCTCCTCAAACCGCGGAAAAGCGAATTCGCCGAGCCAAGGTTTGCCGGGCAGTTTGCCGCCAGGGTGATTAACGCTCTTGACCGGGTCAGTTCCGGACTAAGGATGGAAAACCCGGCGGATGATGTCAATCTCGGCGACGAGTTGCGACTTGAGCTGGGAGATATCGGTGAACAGAATTCTTCTACAGTTGTGCCGAGTACCGGCATCTCTCTGTTGCGCGGGATGCTTGAAGAACTGAATGATCCGGGGCTTGGCGGCGGTGTCATCCTGCTTTTGCTCCGCTTTGCCGCGGAATTCATGGGGCGGGCGGTAATCTTTCTGGTAAAGGAACGGGATATTGTCGGTATCGGGCAATTCGGCATTGATACTCCCGGTTGCTCAGCCGACAAGTTGATACGCGGTCTGAAAATACCGGTTAACGGGGAATCCCTTTTTTCTCCGGTTCTTGCCGGACGCACCCCGCAGAAGGTTACTCCGGCTAAAAATTCATGGAACGAGTATCTGTTTCAACGGATTGGCGGCGCACCGGCAGAGATTTTCCTCGGTCCACTGATAAGTGAAGGTGCTATTGTGGCGATACTATACGGAGACAATCTGCCGGATGGAAAACCGATCGGTGACACCGACTCTTTGGAGATTTTTCTTTCACAGGCAGGAGTTGCCATGGAAAAGGGACTGCTGACACAACGATTAATAAAAAGGAATCAGGAGGCAGCATGAGGCGGATACTTGTTACTGAAGACTCAGCGACAATGCGCTCGCTGCTCATTTCCACAATCGAGTCTTGCGGTGATTATGAGGTTGTGGAAGCGTCGAGCGGCTTCGAAGCGTTGCGCCTTCTCCCGAGAGAACATATAGACCTGATCATAACCGACATAAACATGCCGGATATAAACGGTCTGGAGCTGATCAGGTATGTCCGCAATAATACCAATTACATCAATACCCCTCTGTTCATCATTTCGACGGAAGGGCGTGAGAAAGATGTAGAAAAGGGGCTTTCGCTCGGGGCAGACGAATATCTGGTGAAACCGATCAATCCTGTAAGGCTTCAGGAGCTGATCTTCAAATATATTGGCTAGCGAACCCTCTTTATTTTCTCTGATTCATTGGAGCAAACCATGTCTGTAACCGAAAAATCCAGCAAGGCAGCAAAGGATTTTCTGGCGGAAGCTGAAGAGATTCTTGACCAGCTCTGCTCTGATCTTGGAGTCATGAGTGATATTTCGGAGGACGGCGAGTGCAATCCAGACGCCCTTAACTCTGTTTTCAGGGGGGCACACTCACTGAAGGGTCTTGCCGGAATGTTCGGCTTTGCCGGTATTCAGGAACTGTCTCACAACCTTGAAAATCTGCTCGATTCTTTGCGGCTCGGTAAGGTCAAGCTCGGTTCCGGGGTTATGAACATCCTGCTGGATTCGCTGGAAGCTCTCGGCACCATGATCCGCAATCTTGGTGACGGCTCTGCAGAAGAGGCGCCGATAGAGCAGCTGGTTGCCAGAATCAACAGTGCCGTTGCCGCCACCGATGAAAGCGACAGCGACAATCTTCTGTCCTGTCTCGGACTTCCTGCGTCACTGTTGAACGCTCTTACCGAGTATGAAGAGCACCGGCTGCTGGAGAATCTGAAAAAATCCCGCAATATCTACTCTGTGCTTGCTTCTTTCAGCCTCGCCACGTTTGATCAGGATCTTGCCGAGCTTTCCGATGCGCTCAGAAAATCCGGTGAGGTTATCAGTACCCTGCCGAGTGTCGGTGCAAATATTCAATCTTCAATTGACTTTGAAATACTCTTCGGCTCTGCCAAGGGGCTTGAAGAGATTGCTGCCGCAGTTGCCGACTCGAACGCAACTCTCAGGCTTCTCGGCAGCAGCAAGTCGCCGGCCGGATCCGGAAAGGGAGCAAGCGGATCATCTGCTGCTGTTGCGGAAGAGGCTCTCCCTGTCGAAGCGGGAGGATCGTCTTCGTTGCCGGCTGAAAGTTTGATAACTGCCAAGAGCATGAGCCGGACCGTCAGGGTTGATATCGGCAAGCTTGATGACCTGATGAATATCGTCGGCGAGCTGGTGCTTTCCCATTCGACAATTAACGATATAGCCGAAAAAATGCGCCAGAGCGGTTATACCGGGATGCTCGCCGAGCTGCTCAAGGCGGCAAAAGGGCTTGAAAAGAAGCTTAACGAACTGCAGAAAGGGGTTATGGAAATCAGGATGATCCCTGTCGGCCAGCTCTATGAAAAGATGGGACGGATTGTCAGGAAGATATCCAAGGAGCAGGGGAAAAAGGTCGACCTCAAGACCTTCGGTGCGGATACGGAGCTTGACAAGCTTATCATGGAGGATATAGCCGATCCTCTCATGCATATCATCAGGAATGCGATTGATCACGGCATTGAAACTCCCGGTGAAAGACTGGCTGCAGGCAAGAGTGAACGTGGCGCCATCAAGCTCTCCTCCTATCAGAAAGGGAATCATGTCGTCATCGAGGTTGAAGATGACGGTAAAGGGATTGATGTTGAAAAGGTTAGGGCTAAGGCTGTTGAAAAGGGGCTGGTTGCGGCAACAGATACATTGACTGACCGGGAGGCGGTTGACCTCATTTTCCTGCCTGGCTTTTCAACAAGCGATACAGTCAGTGAAATTTCCGGTCGCGGCGTCGGCATGGATGTTGTCAAAAGCAATATAACCGCCGTTAGCGGCATGGTGGATGTGGAGACCAGTCCGGGCAAGGGGAGCCGGATGATCATTACTCTGCCGATTACGCTTGCCATTATCAAGGCGTTGATTATCTCCTCTGCCGGAAGATTTTATGCGCTGCCGATAACTTCCGTGCTCGAATCGATCATGCTTGAGCAGAAGGATGTTCTGACCGTGGAGCGCAAGGAGGTAATTCAGCTCCGGGAGAGCACTTTGCCGCTGTTGCGACTTAACCGGTTTTTCCACCTTGATGGCGAGGTGGCTCCTTCCGCAAACTTTTTTGTCGTTGTTGTCGGCGTTGCCGAAAAGCGCGTGGGGATTGTCGTCGACGATCTTCAAGGGCAGCAGGATATTGTCATCAAGGCTCTCGGTCCGCTTTTCGACGGGGTGAGAGGTGTCTCCGGAGCTGCTGATCTGGGTGATCAGCGGACAGTTCTCGTCCTTGATGTCGGTGGCATCATCAATGAGGTGACTAAAGCCGGAGGGCAGGTCTGACGATTATGTACAATGACTTTTACTGCATGCGGGAGCGCCCTTTCAGCAAAACTCCGGATCCAAGGTTTCTCTACCTGAGCAAGGGGCATAGAGAGGCTCTGGCACGGCTCCAGTATGTTGCCGAAGAGAGGGAGATAGCGCTTCTTACCGGGGAAATCGGCTGCGGAAAAACAACTCTGTCGCGAGCGCTTATGGACAGTCTTGGTGATGCGTACCGCTTCTGTTTTATTGTGAACCCGCGTCTCGGCGCGCTGGAGTTTTTGCGCAGCATTGCGCGCACGCTTTCGCCGCTGCCGCCGGCTGATGACAAGGAGAGCCTTCTCAACCAGATTGCCGATGCCATCTTTATGCTCCATAATGAAGGGGTGTCAACTGTGCTGATTATCGATGAGGCGCAGCTGATTCCCGACCGGGAGTTGTTTGACGAGATAAGGCTGTTAACCAATTTCCAGCTTGACGACCGGAATCTGATTACAGTCATACTCATGGGCCAGCCGGAACTGCGCAGTATGTTGGCGAGCCCGGTTTTTGAGCCTCTCAGGCAGCGGATTACCATGCAGTTTCATCTGCTGCCGCTTGAGATGGAAGATGTGCAGGAATATCTTGACTGCCGCCTTCAGGTGGCCGGCGGCGCATCTGGTCTTTTTCTTCCTGATGCCGTGCAGAGGATTTTTGAACTCTCTGCCGGGGTTCCCCGCAGAATCAATCTGCTGGCTACCAATGCAATCCTTGAGGGTTACGGCAGGGATGCTGCGATGATAGATGCCGCAATTATAGATTCAGTAGCAGCAGAACTATTAATCTAGTACTGGACAAATATATGAATCTGGCTGAGATACGAAAAAAGGCGGAAAGTGCCAAAAAATCCGCAACGGTTGTGGCAGCTGATCTGCCTGCTGCGCTGGAGATCGCTACGGTTCTTTCTGAGCAGGAGCTGGAGGCGTTTGCCGGAGAGTCGGAACTTTTTGCGGCGCTGGCAGCAAGTGAAGAGTTCAGCCTGCTGCCGGAAATGCTGCCTGAGCCGGAGGAGTTTTCGCTGGTTGATGAACCACAGCCTGCCGCCGGCGCGGAAATTTCCCCGGAAATACCTGCCGCAACAGGTTTGCCGCAAAACGAGGCAACGCCAACTGTTGCCGTAGCGGCGCCACCCTGCCCCGGCACTGCTCTGCCCCGAGCCACACAAGCCCGCACCGGGTACAATCCGCTTGCTACTATCATATCCGGCCGTGAAGAGGCGGTAGATATTGAAGAGGCTTCCGCATTCCAGCAGCAGTCGCTTGCTGCTGCAGATATTGAGGAGTATCTCTGCTTCAGGGTCGCTGATGAGGAGTATGCCCTGAACATCATGTCGATCAAGGAGATCATAAAACCTCGCGACGTGACTGAGGTGCCGCGGATGCCGAATTTTATCTCCGGGGTCATTTCGCTGCGCGGGGTGATAATTCCAGTCATGGATATGCGTTTGCGGCTGTCTTTGCCGATTCTGGGGGTAACGGGACGCGAAAGGATCATCGTTTTACGGGCTACCTCAGGTTTTTGCGGCGTGCTGGTTGATGAGGTGGTGCAGGTAGCAAGAATCCTGAAAGCCGATATCGAAGAGCCTCCTGCCGTGCTGGAAGAGATAGATCGTGATTTTGTAAGAGGGCTTGGCCACTTTGACAACAGGATGCTTATCCTGTTGAATCTTGAAACCATAACCGACATCAGCATTCATTGATGCCGCGAGAACTGTGCAGTGCCGTCTAGGGGTACTGGGGGGGGGCATAGACCATGAAAAACAGGCATATTCTTATTGTTGAAGACGAGGAGAGCCTTTTAA
This sequence comes from Geobacterales bacterium, assembly GCA_038206285.1. Lineage (GTDB taxonomy): Bacteria > Desulfobacterota > Desulfuromonadia > Geobacterales > DSM-12255 > VEOV01. The sequence goes on along the minus strand of JBBRBA010000004.1, from coordinate 30,444 downwards.
AGCTGGAGAGTATCCTGCTCAGTTCAAGAGGTTACAGGGTTACCGGAGTGAAGGATGGTCTTGCGGCTCTCCAGGCGCTGGCTAATGACAGCTTTGATCTTGTACTTCTCGATATAATGATGCCCGGCATAGATGGTTTTGAGGTCTGTCGCCGCATCAGGGAGAATCCGCAGACCAGAGAGCTGCCCGTTGTCATGCTTACCGCCAAGAAGAGCGCTGTTGACCAGACAAGAGGGATTGAACTCGGGGCTAATGCTTATATTACCAAGCCGTTCAAGTCAATCAAGATTATGGATGTGATTGAGAGTCTGCTCACTAAGCAGGGACATTAACCAGAGACAGTCGGTGAAGAGGTTTGAGATGACCAGTGAAATCAAAGAGATTCAGGTAGCCTGTTTCCGGTTGATGGATGATCTTTATGCGGTAGATATCATGCGGATAAAGGAGATTATCCGTCCCCAGAAGCTTACCTATCTGCCCAAGGCACCCTCCTTCATCGATGGTGTCATCAACCTGCGCGGGGCGGTCATCCCTGTGGTAGATTTGCGCAAAAAATTCAATATGGCGGAGCGGGAAAACGGTTCAGCCACCAGACTTCTTATCGTCCGTCTCGCTGATCAGACACTCGGCCTGGTTGTGGATGATGTGACCGAGGTGATCACCGTCCCGGTAAAAGACATCAAGCCGCCACCATCAGTCTCTGACGGTGTAATAGCAGATTATCTTCTCGGTGTCTGTCTTGCCGGAGAAGTCCTTGTCATGCTGCTTGATATCGACTGTCTCCTCAGCAACCATGAAGTTTCAGCGATTGAATCATTGATATAAATATTCAGCCGCACCGCGTAAGGAGAGACGTTTTCCATGTTTATCAGCTGTCCGTTATGCAGGACCAGGTTCAAATTTGACGAAAACAAGATTAACAGTACCGGTGTAAAACTCAAGTGCAGCAAATGTGCGGCGATTTTCCGGTTGGCAGCAGACAGGGAGTCAAGGGCAGGGCGCCTGTCCGTGCTGATTGCCCATGAGAGTACCGAGTTTTGTACAGCTGTGCAGAAAGTTCTTATGGCTGAGCCATTTGACATAATCTCCTGTCATGACGGCAAGGAGGCACTTGATCTGGTAATGAAGCTGATGCCTGATGTGGTGTTGCTGAATGTGGCTCTGCCGACAATGTACGGTTTTCAGGTTTGTGAAGCGTTACGTGCCGATCCCCGTACAGAAAGTATCAGGATAATCCTGCTGGCGGCAATATATGACAAGACCAAGTACAAGCGCTCGCCCCAATCACTTTACGGTGCTGACGACTATATCGAGCAGCATCATATCCCGGATGCGCTGGTGCCGATGATTTACCGGCTGGTGGTCGATGCTGCTCCTGATGGCGGAGATAATGGCGAAACCGCAGCTGTCAGCGAAGAAATCGGCACAACTCCCGAAAAATTGACCCCTGCCGAAGCTGTCAGGCAGGAAGATGCGAGGAAAGCGCTGATGGCTCAGCAGTCAGCCGGGATGTCCGCGGCAGTTGACAGCAGTTATCGGGCGGCCCGGCAGCTGGCAAGAAGCATTGTTTCGGACATTTCTCTCTATCGTGAAGCTGAACTCGAAGAGGGGGTCAGAACCGGCAATATTGAGCTATGTCTTGGTGTTGAGATTCGTGATGGTCGCGCAATTTACGAGAGCAGGTTGCCGGAAGCAGCCTCCTTGCCGACGGATTTTTATGAAGAAGCCCTGAGCGAGCTTTTCAGCCAGAAGAGGCGTGAGCTTGGCATCAAGGCTGTCGAGGTGCAGGGTGGAACCGATTGATGACCTTCTGAAAAGGCTTGAATCTGTGGATGAAGAAGAGCGGCGACTGGCAGTCTCGGCACTTTCGGGGTTCCCTTTCCGGGAGGTGAAAAGTCTTGCTGTTGCTGCTCTTGGTGATGAGAGCTGGCGTGTCAGGAAAGAGGCGGTTGATCTTATCCTCTCTGTTTCTCCGGGGGAGGATCTGGCAAGGGAGCTGATAGTGTTGTTGACCGTTCAGGGGAATACCGGGCTTAAAAACTCTGTCGTCGAAGTGTTGCAGACGGTCGGGGAGAAAATACTGCCTTACCTGACAGAGCATCTTAGCCATGAGGACGCCGGGGTACGCAAATTTATTGTTGATATTATGGGGGGGATCGGTTCAGCTGCAATCATTCCTGCTCTCACCACAGCACTTGACGACGGTGATGCGAATGTTGCTGCTGCCGCTGCCGAAAGTCTCGGCATTATCGGTGATGCCATTGCGCTCCCTTCGCTCCTGAAAACTCTGGAGCGCGATGATCTTCTTATCCGCTATGCAATTCTCGAGGCGCTGGTAAAGATCGGCACACCCGTACCTCTCGGAGTGATTACGCCGCTGGTTGGCGATCCTCTGCTGAAAAAAGCAGTCTTTGAATGCCTTGGCGTTGTCGGTGATCTGGCATCTGCGCCGTTGCTTGTGGCCGGGCTCTGCGACCGGGCGCGGAATGTCAGGGAGGCCGCTCTGACTGCACTTGAGATGATACGATGCCGGACAGCCGCAGACAAGTTCAGGGAGGCTGTTGACGACAGACTGCGGGCACTTTCCGGAACTGAAGCAGTCGAGTACCTTACAGCAATGCGTGAAAGTCCTGACATGAAGATCCGGGTTGCTGCCATTGCCATACTCGGTCTGGTGGGCGATCCGCGTGCTGTTGACATCTTTGTCAGCGGCTACCGGGATGAGAGCATCCAGCAGTCGGTGCTGAAGGCGATGCGTGACATGGGGGGGGGAATAGGGCCGCTTCTTTTCGGCCGCTACGGCTCTGCCGATGAAGAAGAGCGCTGCATAATCACCCATATCGCCGGAGAACTGGATCTTCCCGAATGCCGGAAAATTGCTGCCGCCGGCATGAATGATTCTTCTGCCATTGTCAGGGCTCTTGCTGCTGAAGCTGTCGGCAAATCCGGGATGGCAGAACTTGTCTCTGCAGTTGTCAAGCTGTTGTCGGATATGAGCGCCGAGGTAAGAAAGAGCGCCACCGGAGCACTGGTGCGGCTTGCTACTGTTGCCCGGGAGAACGTGGCGGCCTCGGCACAGCAGCTTGTTGAAGCGGACAGTGCTGATTGCCGCCTGCAGGCTGTCAGACTTTTCGGGGCGTTGCGGGATGTCGCCCATCTGAATTTTCTCAATAAGGATGAAGATTCACAGATCAGGCGCGAAGCGATTGCCACTCTTGGTGAAATCCGCCTTCCTGAAAGTTCCGGCAGAATTGCCATGGCGCTGACTGATGAAGAAGCCGATGTGAGGGTGGCGGCGGCGACGGCGCTTGGCTGGAGCGGATTTGCCGATGAGACCAACTCCCTCCACCTGGCGCTCAGGGATCAGTCGCCAAGGGTACAGGTGGCTGCCATTAAAAGCCTCGGCCGGCGTCGCGATGCCACGGCATTCCCCGCAGTCGCCGGTTTTATCGAGTCTGCCTCAGGCATGTTGCAGATTACCGCCATGCAGGCGGTAGTGCAGATTGATCCGGTCAGGGCTGCAAAGCTGTTGCAGAAAGCAAAACTTGATCAGGATGAAGAGGTTGCCAGGGTTGCCGCCGGTCTTCTCGATACTCTTATCGAAAGGGTATGATGTTATTTTTCAGTGATGCCGACATAAAGATGACTGACGAAGAGTTTCTGCTCGTCAGGGACCTCGTCTATAACTACAGCGGGCTGTTTTTCGCCGATGACAGCAGGTTTCTGCTTGAGCGCAGGCTCTCACAAAGACTTGCGCATCATCAGCTGGCAACATTCCATGAATATTATTATTACCTGCGCTACGACCTTAACCGGGAGCAGGAACTCTCCGATATTATGGATCTTCTTACTACCAATGAGACCTATTTCTTCCGGGAATCATTTCAGCTGAAAGCATTTACCGATGAGATTATTCCTGAACTCGCTGCAATAAAGAGTGCCAGAGGCGACAGAACTCTAAGGGTCTGGAGCGCAGGCTGTTCGACCGGAGAAGAGCCTTACACGATTGCCATGCTGCTCCTTGAACGGCCGGAACTTGCCGGCTGGAAGATAGAGATCATCGGCACCGACATAAGCCAGCGTGTTCTTCATCACGCGCGCAAAGGGGTTTACGGCAACTCTTCTTTCAGGGTGACCGAGCCTGTTTACAAAAACCGGCATTTTCATGAGCAGGATGGCGGCCATCGGATTGCCGACAGAATTCGCGAACTGGTAACCTTCAGCCGGTTGAATCTCTATGATCAGAGCCGCTTTCTCTTTCTCGGCAAGATGGACATAATCTTTTGCCGTAATGTAATTATCTATTTTGATCAGCCTGCCAAAAAAAGAGTTATCGAGCAATTTTACAGTTCACTGAATCCTGGCGGTTTTCTCCTTTTGGGACATTCGGAGTCGCTGATGAATATCACCACAGCATTCAGGCTGCGTCATTTCAAGAATGACATGGTTTATGAAAAACCGCTCAGGGCAGAAGGGGCGCTGCATTGAAAAGTGTCAGGGTACTTGTTATAGATGATTCCGCTTTCAGCAGACGGACAATTGTCAGACTGCTTGAAGAGATTCCAGGCGTCGAGGTGGCCGGCTATGCGACCAATGGTGAAGAGGGGCTGCGCAAGGCGATGGATCTGCGCCCTGATCTGATAACCCTTGATCTGGAAATGCCGGGGATGGACGGCTTTACCCTGCTGCGGATCATCATGACCGCCTGTCCCGCTCCGGTTCTTGTCGTCAGTTCGCATAGCGAGGATGAAAGGGTCTTCAAGGCACTCGAGCTGGGAGCAGTCGATTTTGTTGCCAAGCCGGGAAAGGTGATGACAGACCAGCTGCTTGAAATCCGTGACGAACTGCAGCATAAGGTCAGCAGTATCCTCAATCTTAATATTCAGGGCTTCAAGGAGAGAACGAATACCATTCTCCGGGAGCCGGCCCATGCAAAAAAAACGGCAAAGCTGCCAAGAGGTGGAGTGCAGAAGTTCGAGGTTGTTGCTATCGGCTCGTCTACCGGCGGGCCGCCGGCGCTGCAGAAGATTTTTTCACTGATGCCTCAGGAAATCCCGTTTGCGGTGCTCGTTTCCCAGCATATGCCTGCCGGTTTTACCAAGACCTTTGCTGAGAGACTTAACCGGATGTTCTCTTTTGAAGTGCACGAGGCTGTTGATGGCGAACCGGTCTTAAGGAATACGGTTCTTGTTGCACCCGGCGGCATGAACATGATAACTGTTCAGGTCAGGGATCAAGTGCTGGTAAGACTCAAGCCCCCGTTGAAAGAGGAGAAATATATCCCTTCGGTCAATGTGATGCTGGCATCTGTGGCGCGTGTTTACGGCAGCCGGGCCTTGGCGGTAATCCTTACCGGTATGGGGAACGACGGCAGTCTCGGGATCAGGAAGATCAAGGAGAATGGCGGCGGAGTGCTTGCCGAGGCTGAAGAGTCGTCAGTGGTTTTCGGTATGCCGCGTGAGGCCATTGCCACCGGGATGGTAGACAAGGTTGTCCACCTGGAGCAGATGGCGTCGAAAATAATCGAGTTCTGCGGTTTCAGATAACAGGAGGTATTTGCGAAATGATAGAAGAAGAGTCTGGATACAGAGGTAAGGCAGAAGAGTTTTTGCAGGCTTTCAAAAAAGGGGCGGAGTTTACCCATGAACTGCTCAAGGAGAATGAGCGTTTAAGGTTCCGCGTACTTGAGGTTGAAAATACGCTCGCCGCTCAATCCGGGGGGTCAGGTTCAGATCAGAGTTCGGTCCTGATGGTTCGTATCAAGGAACTGGAGCAGGAAAAACAGGATATTTTAAATCGTATCCGCCAGGTTGAGGATGAAAATCAGGATTTTGCCAACCGCTATATCGAAATAGAGTCGGAAAACAACAATCTGGCAAATCTTTATATTGCCAGCTATCAGCTCCATTCGACCCTCGACTTCAAAGAGGTTTTACAGATAATCATGGAGATCGTCATTAATCTGATTGGCGCAGAAGAGTTCTCTCTCATGCTGCTTGACGAAAAAACCGGCGATCTGCGGGCAGTTGCCTGCGAAGGGCTTGATCGCGACGATGTTCCTCCGGTAACGCTTGGCAGCGGTCTTATCGGTCAGACTGTGCAGAGCGGTGAAAGCTATTTTGCGGAAGATATGGAAAACTACCAGCGAGACGTACTGAATCCGATGGTCTGCGTGCCGCTGAAGATAAAGGATCATGTCATTGGTGTGCTGTCGATTTACAAGCTGTTGATACAGAAGGAGAAGTTTGCCCAGGTCGACTACGAACTCTTCACCCTGCTGGCGGGTCATGCAGCTACGGCGATATTCGGTGCAAGGCTTTACTCGGATTCGGAACGAAGGCTCTCTACCATACAGGGGTTCATTGATCTCATTACCAAGTAAAGTAATTACTCAATTATACTCGGAGGGGTATTAATATGGCGGATTATAATATACTTATTGTGGAAGATTCTCCGACTATGCGGCAACTGATCTCTTTTGCCCTCAAAAGGATCAGAGGGGTCAGGATCGTCGAGGCGGGTGACGGTGTAGACGGTCTGAAGAAGATCTCTGCAGAAAAGTTTCAGATGATCTTTACCGACATTAATATGCCGGTAATGGATGGGCTCAAACTGATCAGTCTTGTGCGCGAGGATACCAATCACAAAGGAATCCCTATTGTCGTCATCACTACCGAAGGGGCGCAGGAGGATCGTCAGCGAGCCCTGGCGCTTGGTGCTAATGATTATATCACCAAGCCGATCCAGCCGAACCGGATACTTGAAGTCACCAAGCAGCTGCTGCAGATAGCCTGAGGTTCAGGCAGCCGTTGCCTGCCGCTGCCGCGTTTGTTCCGGTTCCGCTGCCGCATGCTCCTACGGCTTCCTTTGCAATCCGGTAAGAGATGTATATTCCCAAGGAGATTTTTTAGTGAAACGCGTTCTGCTTCCGGCGCTTATGCTGCTCTGCCTGCCTTTGCTCCTCTTTGCAAAGGATTATAAAAACACGTCCATCAAAACGGATAGCGTCGGCACCATCCCTTTTCCACATGACCCGCATCTCAATAAACTCGGGAATAACTGCACTCTCTGTCACAACACCATTTTCAAAATCGGGGAGAAGAATCCGGTAGTAACCATGGCAGAGATGGAGAAGGGGAAGTCCTGTGGTCAATGCCATAACAAGATCCGTGCGTTCGGGCTTGCAGAGTGTGGCTTGTGTCACATGACAAAAGAGATTCCGGTCCGTATCCCGGACTTTGGCACGGTAGTTTTCAGCCACAAGTTTCATACTCCGCTCTTCAGCTGCAACGACTGCCATACAAAACTTTTCAAGGCTGACAGCAGCAATCCGCATGTGACAATGAAGCAGATGGAGAATGGTCTTTCGTGCGGCGGCTGCCATGACGGCAAGGCGGCATTCAGTGTCACCGGCAGTTGCACAAAGTGCCACATTGTCAAGGATATCGATTTTGATGCTGATGCGTTTTTCAGCCACAAATTCCATGTCGGTCTGGATTACAAGTGCAACAGTTGTCACAGCAGGCTGTTTATTGCCGGACCCAAAAGCAAAAGATACCTGATGCGGGAGATGGAACTAGGGCGATCATGCGGGGGGTGCCACAACGGCAAAGAGGCCTTTGACGTAAGCGGTGACTGCAACAGGTGTCACAAGGGGCTTCCCGATGTCAATTTCAGATCCGGCGCAGCGCTGTTCAGTCACAAGATCCATACGGACAGCGCCAAAAAGATGTATGTTTGCGTTGACTGTCATAGCGGTATATTTACCGGCGGCAAGGGGAGCCGCAGGTTTTCCATGGGGGAAATGGAGCAGGATCGTTCCTGCGGCGCCTGTCACGACGCCAATATTGCCTTCAGTGTCACCGGGAGCTGCAACAGGTGCCATGTCAGCACCAAGAGTATAATTTTTGACATTCCCCGCGCCGGCAAGGTGGATTTCAGCCACACTCTCCATACCGGTATTTACAAATGCGATGACTGCCACAACAAACTCTTTACTACCGGCGCGCAGCGCAAATCCTACACAATGGCGCAGATGGAAAAAGGGTTGTCCTGCGGTGCCTGCCATAACGGCAAGACGGCCTTTTCGGTAGCTACCGAGTGCGGCAAGTGTCATCCCTTCAAAGATATCCAGTTTGTCGCTGATGCCAGATTCCCGCATAAAAGGCATCTGGAGATGTACAGCTGCAGCGATTGCCACAACGCATTTTTTAAACCAAACAGCGAAAACAAGCGCTACACGATGGCGGAGATGGAGAAAGATCGTTCCTGCGGCGCATGTCACGACAGTATTCTTGCCTTTTCAGTAAAGGGTGACTGCAATCGTTGTCACATGTCTACCAAAGACATCAAGTTTGATGTGAAGGAGACCGGGGCAACTCTCTTCAGTCACAAGTTTCATGTCGCTCTTTACAAATGCACTGATTGTCATTACAGCATCTTTGCCACCGGCAATAACGCCAAACGTTTTTCAATGACGCAGATGGAGAGTGGCAATTCCTGCGGCGCCTGCCATGACGGAAAAACCGCTTTTTCAGTCAAGGGAAGTTGCGACCGTTGTCATCCGACAAAGGAGATCAGGTTCCGGGAATCGGGAGCGTCGTTCAGCCACAGGTTTCATAGCGCTATTTATCGCTGCAACGACTGTCACGACAAAACCTTTGTCCCGTCGGAAATGAACAGACGTTATTCTATGGCGGACATGGAGAAGGGTCTGTCATGCGGAGTCTGCCATAATGGCAAGGATGCCTTTAAGGTTACCGACAACTGCCAGAAGTGCCACCCGCTGCTCAAGACCATCAAATATGATTTCCCGGCGAAGAAAAATGTAGAACCGGTCATCTTCAGTCACAAAGTGCACATTGGGAGAGGCTATATTTGCAATGACTGTCACTACAAGATAGTGCCGGCAAGTGCGAACAAAAAACCGATAACAATGAGGGATATGGACGCTGGTAAATCGTGCGGTGCTTGCCACGGTTTCCAGATGGCTTTTTCCACAAGAGATGCGAATAATTGTGAGAAGTGTCATAAACCACCCGAATATGAATAGAGATGATATAGGAGGCTGTAAGTGGAACAGAGGTATTCGCCCGAAGCGATAGAAGCAAAGTGGCAGAATAAATGGGAAATAGAGAAGAGCTTCAAGGTTTGCGAAGACGCTGGAAAACCCAAATACTATCTTCTGGAGATGTTCCCGTATCCGTCCGGCAAGATTCACATGGGGCATGTCCGGAATTACTCTATCGGCGACGTGGTCGGCCGTTTCAAGCGGATGCGCGGTTTTAACGTGCTGCACCCGATGGGTTGGGATGCTTTCGGCATGCCGGCGGAAAATGCCGCCATTCAGAACAAGAGCCATCCGGCAAAGTGGACTGCCGAAAATATCGAGTATATGCGCGGGCAGCTCAAGAGAATGGGGCTTTCCTACGACTGGGACAGGGAACTGGCAACCTGCGATCTTGCCTACTACCGCTGGGAGCAGCAGCTGTTTCTCGAGATGTATGCCAAAGGGCTTGCCTACAAAAAAAGCTCTTTTGTCAACTGGTGTCCGTCCTGCGCAACTGTTCTTGCCAATGAGCAGGTTGAGAATGGCGCCTGCTGGCGCTGCGACAGCGATGTAAAGCAGAAAGAGCTTGAGCAGTGGTTTTTCCGGATCACCGATTATGCCGAAGAGTTGCTGGAGTTTACCGACAAGTTGCCGGGCTGGCCGGAGCGGGTTCTGGTCATGCAGCGCAACTGGATCGGCAAAAGCCATGGCTGTGAAATCGATTTTCCGCTGGCAAACGGCAACGGTGCGATCAGGGTGTATACTACCCGCCAGGATACGCTGTTCGGCGCTACCTTCATGTCACTTGCCCCTGAACATCCACAGGCGCTTACATTGACAACTCCTGACAGGCTGTCGGAAGTCAAGGCATTTATTGAAAAGGTCAAGCTGACCGACAAGCAGAAACGGACTGCCGAAGATTTTGAGAAGGAAGGGGTGTTTACCGGATCTTTCTGCATAAACCCGGCTACAGGACTCGAAATGCCGGTGTATCTGGCGAATTTTGTGCTGACCGATTACGGCACCGGGGCGGTTATGGCCGTCCCTACCCATGACCAGAGGGATTTCGAATTTGCCAGAAAGTATGATCTGGCTCTGCAGGTGGTTATCCAGCCTGAAGGCGAAAGGCTTGATCCTGCCACAATGACGGCAGCCTATGTTGAACCGGGGATCATGGCCAACTCCGGAGAGTTTGACGGCAGCAGCAGCATTGACGCCAAAGAGCTGATTGCCGCCTGGCTGGAAAAAAGCGGCAAGGGTAAGAAGACGGTTAACTTCCGCCTCAGGGACTGGGGCATATCGAGGCAGCGCTACTGGGGGAATCCGATACCGGTTATCTACTGCGACTCCTGCGGTACTGTCCCCGTACCGGCAAAGGACCTGCCGGTGGTTCTGCCGCTTGACGTGGCGTTTACCGGCGAAGGTGGGAGCCCGCTCGCCAAGCTCGATGCTTTTGTTAATGTCGATTGTCCTGTCTGCGGCAAGGCTGCCCGCCGCGAGACCGATACAATGGATACTTTTGTCCAGTCCTCGTGGTATTTCCTCCGCTACTGCTGTCCGGACTTTACCGCAGGGCCGCTGGACAGGGACAGGGTGCGCTACTGGATGTCGGTCGATCAGTATATCGGCGGCATTGAACATGCTGTCCTGCATCTTCTTTATGCCAGGTTCTTCACCAAAGTGTTGCGTGACCTCGGCTATGTAGCTGTTGATGAGCCGTTTGCCAATCTGCTGACGCAGGGGATGGTGATAAAAGACGGCGCCAAGATGAGCAAGTCAAAGGGGAATGTTGTTGATCCGAACGGCTTGATCAACAAGTATGGTGCCGATACCGCCCGGCTCTTTTCACTCTTTGCCGCTCCTCCGGAAAAAGATCTGGACTGGAATGACCAGGGGGTGGAAGGCAGTTTCCGCTTTCTGAACCGTCTCTGGAAGCTGGTTAATGACTGTCTGCCGTTGATTCAAACCGCCAGGCCGGTAGATCCTGAGACGCTTTCTGACGAAGCCAGGTCTCTGCGGCGACTGGTTCACAAAACAATTCGCAAGGTCAGTGCCGATATTGACGAGCGTTTCCACTTCAATACGGCAATCGCCGCTATCATGGAGCTGGTAAACGGGATTCAGGCATTTGCTTCGAAAAAACTGCCGCAAAACAGCGCACTGCTCCGGGAAGCGCTGGAGAGTACCCTGCTGCTGCTTTATCCCTTCGTGCCGCACTTCTGTGAAGAGCTTTGGGAGAAATGCGGTCATCAGGGGGGGATTGAACTTGTCGGCTGGCCCGGTTATGACCCGGATGCGGCGGCTGATGAGGAGCTGCTTATCATTGTACAGGTAAACGGCAAGCTGCGCGGGAGGATTACCGTGCCGACAGATGCGTCCGAAGAGTCGGTCAAAGCCGGTGCACTGGCTGACGACAAGGTTATGGCGTATCTCGACGGGAAGAGTCCGCGCAAGATAATTTACGTTCCCGGCAAGCTTCTCAATATTGTGGTTTAGGCGGTGAAGAGTCTGCGCCCAGTTTTTTTCTCTGTCATCCTGCTGCTCATGCTGAGCGGCTGCGGCTATTCACTCGCCGGCAAAACTTCTCCCCTGCTTAAGGGGCGTTCTCTGTATGTGGCAATGTTTGCCAACAGATCGTATCAGCCGAATATTGAAGCCGAGTTTCGCAAGGCGCTGCTCAGTGAGTTTGCCTTACGGGGTGAAAACATCAGGCCGGAAAAAGGGGCTGATCTGATCATTTCCGGCGAACTTGATTCCGCCTCAGTCGCGATCACGGCATATTCGGCTCATGACAATGCAATGATGTACAGCTTTACGCTGACAGTCCTGCTGCAGCTTACCGAGCAACAGAGCAGCAGGGTTATCTGGAAATCGGCAGAGACTTTGAAACAGGATTATCCGGCAGCAGCAGATATCGGCTTGCAACGAAACAACCGCGAAGCGGCAATAACGGCTCTTTGCTCCAGAATGGCAAAAATTGTCGTCCAGAGGATGGATCAGGCTTTCTGATTTAACTCCAGCTACTGAGGTAAAATGAAACCCGAAGATCTTGAGAAAGCAGTTGCTAAAGGGGAGGTAGCTCCCCTTTATTTTATTTACGGAGAAGAGGATTTTCTGCTGGAGCGATCAGTGGAACGACTGATCGGGAAGCTGGTAGACAAGGATTTCAGGGACTTCAACTTTTCACAATTCTTTGGCAAAGAGTGCCGCGCTGAACAGATGATTGCAGATGCCATGACGCTGCCGATGTTTGGCGGACGTCGGGTTATTCTTGTCAAAAGGGCTGAAGAGCTGCAGGCGGATGATCTGGAACCATTTTCCGCTTATCTCGGCTCGCCGTCACCGGACTGTTGCATTATCTTTCAGGCGGCAAAGATAGACCTGCGGCGGAAGTTTTTTGCCGAATTGAAGAAAGCCGACCTGCTGGTCGAATTCAAAAAACTGCGCGAAGAAAATCTGCCGGCTTTTGTCAGGAAAGAGGCTGAAGCCTGCGGCATTAGAATCGATCCTGAAGCGGCTGAACTGCTGGTTTACTATACCGGTAACTACCTGCGGGAGCTGGTTTCGCAGATAGAAAAGCTTGTTGCCTTTGTTGGTGAGCGCAAACAGATCAGTGTCAATGACGTTAGGGAGATAGCTTCAGATACGAAGACAGATACCGTCTTTGAGCTTGCCAATGCCATGGGGAGCAGGGATATTGCGCGGGCGCACCGGCAGATGCAGCTGCTGCTCAGGGATGCAGATGCTCCGTATATGCTGGTAGGAGCTCTGGCCAGGCATTTCCGCCAGCTCTGCCTGATAAGGGAAATGCTGGAGAAAAAAACCGGCAAAAACGAGATAAGTAAAAACCTGAAGATCAACCCGTATTTTCTTGACGGGATGGTGGCACAGGCACGCAGATTCCGCCTGGATGAGTTCCCGGAAATTTTTTCACAGCTGCATGACGCCGATGTCGGCATAAAGAGCGGCGGCAGACAGATAACGCTGCTGGAGATGCTGCTCTATACGGTCTGCAGAAAATCCCAGATATCGGCAGCAATATGATGAGAGGCTACCGGATTCCAATTTGGAAAGCGGTAGTTGTCCCAGAGGGGGAGTCAAATCAATCTGTTTTACCAAATAAACAAGGCTCCTGATAATTATCAGGAGCCTTGAAGTTTAAAGGGAAAGCAGATCGGCAGATATTATGCCAGAGTGTTTACCAGCTTGGTAAGTCTGGAAACGGATCTTGCGGAGGTTGCCTTATGAATGACACCCTTGGTAGCGGCTTTGTCAATTATCGGAATGGCAGCAGCCAGTAACTCTTTGGCGGCGACAGCATCCTTTTTCTCAACAGCTTCACGAACCCTCTTTACAAAAGTTTTCAGGGTGGAGCGGACATGTTTGTTCCTGGCGTTTTTTACCTTGTTCTGCTTGATACGCTTGAGAGCCGACTTATGATGAGCCAAACTGCACCTCCAGATTATGTGAATCATGAACTGACTTTTTCAGAAAGAAATCTTATAGCATTCACGCATCAAGGTTGTCAATCAAAAAACAGCCGCCATAAAACAGTGGCGATGCTGTTTATGACGGAAACCTGTTGACTAATTAAAACCATATTGCGTACAATTTCAAGCTCAACGATTGAATGGAGCCTGATGCAGCAGAAAAAAGTACATATCCTGACCTACGGCTGTCAGATGAATGTGAGTGATTCGGAGAAGATCGGCAACACTTTGCGCGGCGTCGGTTACGAGTCTTGTGCAACCATTGATGATGCCGACATGGTTATCCTTAATACCTGCAGTGTCCGGGCAAAGGCCGAAGAGAAAATCTACGGCATACTTTTTACCATGAAGGGGCGGCTGAAGAAGAAGCCGAACCTGATTATCGGTGTCGGCGGCTGTGTCGCCCAGCAGGAGGGGGCGCAGCTGTTGCAGAAAGTGCCGCATCTGAACTTTGTTTTCGGCACACATAACCTGCATCTGCTGCCGCAGATGGTGCGTGATGCCGAAGCCGGCAAACGGGTTGTTGAAACAGGATTTATCGACGATGACAATCGACTTGATCTCTTTCCGCAACCGGCCGGGTCTGTCGGCGTCAGCCGGCTGGTGACAATCATGCAGGGGTGCGACAACTTCTGCTCATACTGTATTGTTCCTTATGTCAGAGGGCGCGAGGTGAGCAGGAGTGCTGTCGACATCCTGGCAGAGGTGGAGCGCGCTGCCGCTGCTGGCGCCAGAGAGGTGATGCTGCTCGGACAGAATGTCAACTCCTACGGGATGAAGAACGGCTCTGCAACCGACTTTGTTTCTTTGCTGAAAGGTATAGCGAAAATCAGCGGCATCGAACGGATCCGTTTCATGACCTCGCACCCCAAGGATATTTCCACCCCGCTGATCGACTGTTTTGCTGATCTGGAAAAACTCTGCTCGCACATTCATCTGCCGATACAGTCCGGCAGCGACCGGATACTGACGTTGATGAATCGCGGCTATAGCCGCAGCGACTATCTGCGCATGGTCGAAAAACTGCGTATAGTCCGTCCTGATGTTCTCATTACCAGTGATATTATTGTCGGCTTTCCGGGAGAGACCGAAGCCGATTTTCAGGATTCGCTCTCTATCATGGAGGAAGTCGGTTACTCGGATTCATACTCGTTCGTCTTTTCTGCCCGTCCCGAGACCAAAGCTGCTTTTTTGGCGGATAACACCGCTAGCGAACTGAAAATGGAGCGGCTTAACCGGCTTTTGACCCTGCAGAAGAAGTTGACCCTGGAAGTGCAGAGCTCGATGGTCGGCAAGCGTCTTGCAGTGCTGGTTGAGGGCCGCGGTAAAAAAGAGGGGCAGATGTATGGCCGGACTTCAGGCAACAGGGTGGTAAATTTCCCCGGTGAAGCAGGACTTGTCGGGACGATGCAGGAGCCGTTGATAGTAAGAAACTTCCAGAATTCACTGCTTGGCGAACTGCGGTAGTTAGTTTATAGGTGATAAAATCATGAAGCTTAAAACAACAGCTTACAGACATCTTAATATCGTTGGTTTCACAGTGGATGCCATGCAACCGCTGGCGCTGTTCAAGGATGAAACCGAAGAGTCAACCTTTCCGCTCTGGCTTGATATGGGGGATGTGCTCTCCATCACCGCCGATCTGCTGACGAGCCGTCTTTCCGGTAAGGTGGAGCGAAGCGATCTGCTGGATTCACTCCTCGGGACAATCGGCCTCAAGGTTGCTGATATACTGATAAACGGCACTGCTGCCAACGGTTATCTTGCCGATGTCTGCCTTGAAGGTGACGATGGCGAGATAAGGGTCAGGGTCGAGCTGGTTACCGCACTTCTGACAGCAATAAAGTACAAACTCCCGGTAGGCATTTCCGAGGAGGCGCTCGCCAGCTCTTCACTGGTAGATCATAGTGGTCTGGACACCGGTGAGCTGCCGGACGAGCAGCGGCTGCTGGAGATGCTGGAGAAGTTGAATCCTGAAGAGATGGGGAAATATCCGATGTAGGGGTGAAATGTTTGCTGCCTGCGTGCTGATACGCCGGCAAAACGGGATTAAACAAAAGGGGCGGCGATATTTGCCGCCCCTTTTGTTTATTTGGTTGGCGCGGAACCGTGTATGGTGTTCCCGGAATCCCGCTAACTTCCTGCCGGACTATCGGCCCGGCAGTTGCCGCAGCCTCGACAGCCGCCGGCTTCGTTACTGCGGGCGAACAGCGCCCGACGAAATTTTCTTTCGGCCATGGTGCGATTTTTCCCCGTATGTATGGAAGGTCCGCTTCAGGTCGATTTCTTTCAGATCGATAGCGACCTCTGTATCTCTGTTAACCAGGACATTAACCACGTTGCCACTTCGCTTGAACGATTTACAATCGATGATACCGCCGTCCCGCAGATAGACCTGCTTGCCAAGGCAGATCCCGGTCATCGGCAACCAGACGCACAGAACCAGAGCCATGTTCCGAAAAAATGCGTTCATATATTCCTCCTGGTAATTGTTGCATTCTAAGTAAACCCGGGTCTGCAAGCCCGGGCGGAATTGACATAAATAATTATATCAGGCTGTTAGTGAAATGATAGAATGTCTGCATATTTTCTTGTTATTAGTGTCAGGCGTCATCCTCTTTGGCCGACTGATGCTTTTATTCATAATTAATGCTACATGATCCATCATTGCCTTTAACTTGAGGGTTCGTTCAATGAGACTTATCAGTTTAACCATCTGTCTGCTGCTCGCACTGGTCGCCCCGGCTTTTGCCCTGGACGAAAATCTGGCCAGGCAGGTCCTGACCGAGATCAATCTGGCTCGAAGTGCGCCGCGCACCTATGCCGGCTTTCTTCGCGAATTCCGCGGCCGCTTCCGGGGGAAATCGTACTCGCAGCCGGGCAGCGCCACCCGCGTCAGGACCCGCGAGGGAAGGGCTGCCGTCGATGAGGCGATCAAATACCTCTCCCGCCAAAAACCTCTGCGGCAACTTGCCTGGTCGTCCGGGCTGGCCGCGGCAGCAGCAGAGCTGGCAGAGGAACAGGGCATATCAGGCGCCACCGGTCATATGGGCAAGAAGAGCCACGGAATGGTGGAACGGATCGAGCGCCACGGGACATGGGACCGCCAGATTGCCGAAAACATCGGCTATGGGCCAAAAACGGCACGGAGCATGGTCATGCAGTTGATTATCGACGACGGGGTGAAGGGGAGGGGACATCGGCAGAACACCTTCAATAAAGCGTTCACTACCGCCGGGGTCGCCTGCGGTTCCCATCCAGGTTTTGGCAGCATGTGCGTTATTGATTTTGCCGGTGGGTTCAGGAAGGAGACTTTACCTTAGTTCTGCGCAAATTGCGGCTTTTCCTGACCCTGTCAGAATCCATGAAGGGACGAGAGCAAATGTGGAGCCAACGAGGGGGCCAGTTTGAATAGCCGGGCGGTTTCTCTTTCACCGTAAAAAACCAAACAGATCCCGGAATAATCGCCGCACTTTACCCGAGAAGCCCTGGTCCACCCTCTGCTGCATGCCGACTATGTCCGGCGTCTCTGCCAGCGCCTGGCGGTACTCCTCCGCGGTCAGCACGCCCTTTTCCCGCAGCAGTCGCAACAGCATGCCGGAGCGTTTCAGTACCCGGTCCAGGTGCCGGTAGGGGTTGTAAACCTTTTGCGGTCCGGGAAGCATGGCGGCGAGGAAGGCGCATTCCCGGGGGGTGAGGGAGCTTGCCGGCTTGTTGAAATAGTAGCGGGCGCCATGGCCGATGCCGTACACCATCGGTCCGAGTTCGACGATGTTCAGGTAGAGTTCGAGAATCCGCCCCTTGGTAAGCTCCTGCTCCATCCGTACGGCGAGGTAAATCTCCTCGATCTTGCGGGTCAGTGTCTTATCCCTTGACAGAAACAGGTTTTTCGCCGTCTGCTGGGTAATGGTCGAGGCGCCGCGGGCGAGGCGTTTTTTCTCCAGGTCATACTTGATGGCGTTTTTGATCGCTTTAACATCGATCCCCTCGTGCCGGTAGAAGTTGGCGTCTTCGGCGACGATGACGGCCCATTTCATCTCCACCGGAATGCTTGCCGCCCGGTTCCACCAGGGATTTTGCGGCCCGACGACGAAGGGGTGGAGCTTCCCCTGCCAGTCCTTCACCTGGATGGTCAGGTTCATCTTTTGGTCTGCCAGTCCTGTAACCGGCGGGAGGCGGTAAAGCGCCACGCCGATATAGACTGCATAGATGGCGATGCCGGCCAGAGCGATAGCTGCCAGCCATTTTGCTGCTTTCACGTAAACCTCGACTGGAATGAGCTGAGCTTGAACAGGATAGCAGAAAAGCGGCGGTGATGGTAACTTTAGGGAAAGAGGCCAGCCGGGGCAGGCTGTCTTTTATGCGATTATCCGTCGCATCCTGCCCGGCGCAGTATTCATAAAGCAACGCTGCAGCCGCCAAAAGTAAGATTGATAATTGATCTATAAAAGATCTAAGTGCTATCATCAGCAAAATTTAGCTGCGACAACCAAAGGAGTCGACCATGACCGAGCTGGACCAGGCGCTGGAGAACATGCGTCAGGATATGAACGACCAGAGGAACCAGTCGAAATTTTATGACCTGTTCCTTAATTCCCTGTTTATAGTTCCGAAACTGAACGAGCAGGAGGCGACCGAAGCCGGCGGCGAGCTGGCGGAAGGGCAGGTGCTCCCCATGGTGATCGAGTCGGAGGGGAACGATTACCTGATGCTCTTTGACAGCAGGGAGCGCCTTTATGCCTGGGCGGAGACCGAGGTGGACAGCGTTGAGATGCCGGGATATGTCCTGGCAGCCAATTCGATGGCGCCGCTTCACTGGGCGCTGAATGTGGGTACCGACTATGCCAAGCAGTTCCTCCCTGATGAGATTGCCATGCTCCGGGATGCGGTCGAGCAGTGTAATGCGCGGGCGGCCATGGAGCCGGCAGAGGAGAGCCCTGACGCTGGAAGTGCTGGAAAAATATCGGCATAACTTGTAGTATGCAACGCCTGCAACATGCATCCAGCCTTACGAAGTGGGGGTTAAATGAGAGAAGAGTCGTTGAAATTTCTGAAAGAGCTGCTTTCCGCACCCAGCCCTTCCGGTTATGAACAGCCTGCCCAGCGCCTGTTCAGGGCCTATATCGAGCCGTTTGCCGCCGTAACCACCGACGTGCTCGGTAATGTCTACGGCAATATCCCCGGCGCCGGAGAGGGCTCTCCGCGGGTGATGCTGGTCGGCCATAGTGATGAAATCGGTCTGCAGATCAAATACATAGATGACAAGGGTTTCCTCTGGTTCGCCGCCATTGGCGGCGTTGACCCGCACCTGACGCCGGGGCTTTCGGTAAATATCCAGACGAAGAGCGGTGTTGTCAGCGGTGTGATCGGCAGGAAGCCGATCCATCTGATCGAGCCGAAAGAACGTGATTCGGTGGTCAAGCTTGAAGCGCAGTACATCGATATCGGCGCCGTCGATCGCAAAGAGGCCGAGAGCCTTGTCCGGATCGGCGATCCGGTAACCTTTGCGGCCGAGTTCAGATTTCTGCAGGGATCGAGGGTGACAGCCAGAGGGTTTGATGACAAGGCCGGCAGTTTTGTCGTTGCCGAGGTGTTGCGCCAGGTCGCTTCTGCTACGGTAAAGCTTTCAATAGATCTTTACGGCGTCTCTTCGGTTCAGGAGGAGATTGGCCTGCGCGGTGGCTCTACCAGCAGCTACACTGTCAATCCTGATATCGGCATCTGCGTGGAGGTCGATTTTTCCACTGACCAGCCTGATGTCGAGCGCAGGCATAATGGCGATGTCGCCCTCGGCAAAGGGCCGATTCTGCCACGGGGCGCCAATATCAATCCGGCGCTGTTCGAGCTTTTGGCAAAGACCGCCGCGGACGAAGGCATTCCGGTGCAGTTTACCGGCATCCCGCGTGCCACCGGCACTGATGCCAATGTGATGCAGATTTCTCGTGGCGGGGTAGCGACGGCGCTGGTCAAGATTCCGCTCCGTTATATGCACACGCCGGTAGAGGTTCTGGATATTACCGACCTGGAAAATGCCGTCAAACTGATCGTTGCTGCTCTTGCCCGGGTAAAGAACAAAGAGGATTTCAAGCCGGTCTGAGTGTTAGCCGCTAACTATAAACAGCTTATTGTTGACTGCTGCTAATAGTATGGTAAATTTGGTAAAAATATTTCGAGGTGTGCTCATGTACAGAAATAGTCTTCTTTTACTGGCAGTTTTTGCCGTTTTTCTCTGCACTGCTCAACTGCAGGCTGCCCAGCCTAAAAATATCGGGCCAAGCGTTATAAAACTCAAAATGGGCAAAAAAACCTTTGAGTTCTCCCACCTGAAGCACCAGAAGATTACCGGCGACAACTGTTGGGAGTGCCACGACAAGAAGAACGGCAAGATTAACAACTGGGGCGAGGCAACAGCCCACAAAGTCTGCATCCCCTGTCACGACCTGCACGAAAAAGGGCCAACCGCCTGCAAGGGTTGTCATAATAAGTAGAATTATCCCGAAAAACTGTTCATTTGAACCGGTAGCGCAGCTGTCGCTACCGGTTTTGTTTTGTTGTTGATAAATAAAATTTGCCGAGGTTTTGGTGCCGGTTACGGAAAACATATCGATAATACTCGTAGAGCCGCAGAGCCCCGGCAATGTCGGCATGGTCTGCCGGGCGATGAAAAACATGGGACTGTTCAGACTCAAGCTGGTAAATCCCTGTCAGCTTGACCATCCGGAAGCGCTCAAGTTCGCTGTCTCGGCCAATGATCTGCTTGAAAAAGCGGAAATATTTATTGATCTCGAGTCTGCCCTGGCGGATACGCCGCTCTCCGTGGCCACTACCAGGAGGCATGGCAAGTATCGGCAGGAGATCTTCGACCCGAAGGAGATTGTTGCCAGGTTTGTCGAAGCCGATTTGAGCAGAAACAGGGCAGCCATTGTCTTCGGCCGCGAGGACAGCGGCCTGACAACAGCAGAAGTGGCGCTCTGCCGCTGGCAGGCAACCATACCTACGTCTGAAGAGTACGGTTCATTGAACCTTTCGCAGGCAGTGCTGCTCTTTTGTTATGAAATATTTACCGGCTTCAGACCGGCAGCGGAGCGGCCGGTGCGCGAACTGGCTCCCGGAGAGTCACTCGAAACGATGTATGTTCATATGGCGCGGACGCTGCTGCGCATCGGTTTCCTTAATCCGGAAAACCCGGCGCATATCATGATGACCCTGCGGCGGATACTGTCGCGTGCCGAACTTGACCAGCGGGAGGTGGCGGTGATGCGGGGGATGATGTCGCAGATAGACTGGGCGGCCGATGAGTTCAAGGGAAAGAAGGGGCGTTTGTGAAGGTAACCTGGATCGGTCTGGCTGCAGGCTTTATGACAAGTATTGCGGTGATCCCGCAGGTGGTCAGGACCTGGCGGATAAAGCACGCCAGAGACATCTCGATCTGGCAGCCGCTGATCCTGATTATCGGCATGTTTCTCTGGCTGGTATACGGCCTGCTGCTCGGAGATACGCCACTGATGGCGGCAAATTCCTTTTCGATAGCCTGTTATCTCTTGCTGCTCGGGATGAAAATATTCTATGACCGGCGTGAGCGTTAGAATTACCTGGTTATGAAGCTTATCGCCTTGAAAACAATGTCAAACAGGTCGGGATCCTGTTGTTTGAGGGCGCCGCTGTACAGGGCAAATGAATCATATCCAGCAGCCAGGGCTGGTCGGTTGGCACCCCGTTGTTTTTTTTCTGCCTGCGCCTGCTCTTTTTTCAGTTGCTCCTGCCGCTCCTGAGCGAGAAGTTCCCCCCCTGCTTTCATCCATTCGCTTAGCCGCCGCAGTTCACCACCATCAAGCCAGATGCCATGCTCCCTGCAGCGGTCAACGACAACGCCGCTTCTGGCGCCGAAATTGACGCGGTTCATGATGATTGAACAGACCGGACATTTGATATATGCAATCGGCATTTCGTCGCCAGATCCTGCTCTGTTCAGCTGCCCGAGCTGACTTCTGTTGATTTCGAAAACATTGCTGACAGATGCTTGAAGCACATACTCCAGTTCGCCCGGGTCGAAAAAAAGCCCGAGACATTCATCGCAGCGCTCGATCAGGAACTTTCCTTTTATATTAAGGTCGATTGTTTTCAGGCTGAGACTACAACGCGGACAGATCCGGCCGGTATCTGACTCATGGGTCGTATAGTAGTGAACCCCTTTCAGATCAACATCGTTGCGGCTGCCGCAGTAGTCGCATCTGATGCTGCCTACCGGCAAGGGTGCTGCGCAGTTGCTACAGTTCGGCACATAATCTCCTGAGAGTTGGTTTAATCTGGAATCATTCCGGCATTGGCGGCGGCGTTTTGAAGAGGTGCTCAAATTCGGCAGACTGACCGGCCTGTTCCCACTTCTCCATCCCGGCATGCCAGAGAAGCATGTCTCTGGTTATGGCGCCATCAGTGATATGCTCAGTGATGTATTTCCTGTCATGAGGTCCGCTCTGCTTGCCATCCCGGCCGACAAAATACTGCACATCACCGTTGTTAAGAGGGGGGCGTGAGGGTGATACGTTCGATGCAGGGTCAAGCTGGCCTGCCATGGCACGTCCCATCTGATTGGCCATAGCAAAACCGATACCCATGCCTACTCCTGCCGAGGCATCGCCACCAGGATTGTTTGCTGCAGCCTCCATTGCTGTGGCGCTCTGGAACTTGAGGAAATTGTCAAGGTTGCCGATAATCCCCATGCTGCTCTTCTTGTCCAGAGCGCTTTCTACCTCGGGCGGCAGCGCAATGTTTTCGACGAGAAGTTTCGTAATTTCAAGGCCATACTCGCCGAATTCCGGCGCAATTTTAGCGGTCAGACCTTGTGAGATTTCATTGTAGCTGGCAGAGAGATCGGGTAGAGCTATCCGGCTAACAGCCAGCATATCCGAAAATCTGGTAACAATGAGGCTTTTGAGCTGTTCGGTAATCTCGTCAATCGTGAAATGACCGTCGGTGCCGACAATCTCCTTAATAAACTTATCCGGAGCAGCTACCCTGGCAACATATGTGCCGAAAGCCCTGAGCCGGACAGGGCCAAGTTCAGGGTCGCGGATAATAACCGGGTTTTTTGTGCCCCACTTCAGATTGGTGAAATTACGGGTATTGACAAAGTAGACCTCTGCCTTGAACGGACTGTGAAAGCCGTACTTCCACCCCAAAAGGGTCGTGAGCAGCGGCAGGTTTTCTGTTTCCAGCCGGTATCTGCCGGGGCCGAAAACATCGGCAATCTTCCCCTCGTTAACGAAGACAGCCGCCTGAGACTGCCTGACAATCAGTTGAGCTGCATACTTGATCTCATTGTCAAAGCGCGGGAATCTCCAGACCAGTGTATCGATTGAGTCATCTGTCCATTCGATAATGTCGAGTAGTTCTGCCGTGGCTTTTTCCCAGAGGGACATCTCATTCTCCTTTACTATGGCGATATCAAATGATCGTCTGCTCGCGGCGATGCGGCGTATATGCCCTTCCTGCTGCTATGGCGCGCCCGACTCTGGCAGTAAGGGTGATATCTTTAGCCGGCATCGGAATATAGTCGAAAAAACCTCTTTTAAAAGCAGTCGCTTCCTCTTCGCTGCTGGCTCTGCTGGAGAGCAGTATTACCGGAATCCTTCTGGTTTCAGACACACCCTGAAGAGTCGTGAAAAAAGCGAACCCATCGGAAAAAGGCATGTCCTTGGCAGTTATGATGAGGCTCGGCTGATAAAGAAGGGCCTGTTTGAAACCCTCCTCGGGATCGACCGCCTGCATCGGATTGAACCCTTCATTATTCAGGGTCTCGACCAGGCCCAGGCGTTCACGATTGTCTGTATCTACAACGAGCACGCTATTATTCATCTGCTCGATAGATATGCCGAGATGTTTTTTGGCGACGGCTTTCATTATCTCCCTGGTTGTGGTGATATATGGAATGACGGTAAGGTTCAACTCGGCGGAGAGTGAGGGGATGAGCTCATAGTTTGTCGGATCGGCCATGGCAAGGGCAAGTTTCCCGTCTTTGACCTGTAGCGGGAAAATCCTGCTGCCGACAGCATCCTCAAGAGAAACAAGGTTGAGAGTCTCAGCCGGAATATTCATCGCTGCCATGTCGGTAACGATCTTGTAGCCGAACTGGAAGGCGAGTGCCTGGGCAAGCTCTTCGCCGGTCAGCAGCCCCATGTCTTCGAGGGTCTGGCCGAAGCGGCGGTGAGTGGCGTTGGCAATTTCGATGATTCGCTTGACGAGAAGAGGTGTCAGAACCTTCTGCTGAATCAGGATTTCACCGAGCTTCATTCTCTCGATTACCGGTTCCATTAATTACTCCTCTGAACTGTTCCGAAAATCAAAGGTGCAGTATCATCCCTTCTGCTGCGGCAAAACAGTCGACATCACTGCCGGCGGCGCGAATCCGCTGCCGGCAGAATTCAACCTGGCGTTCGAGGTCGTCATCGCTGCGATCCGGATCATGATGGAAAAGGCCGAGCCGCTTCACTCCGGCTTCCATGGCGAGGTCAACGGTTGCTGCGAAGGTGGAATGACCCCAGCCGCGAGTCCGGTTATAATCTTCAGCGGTATACTGCGCATCATGAAGCAGCAGCTCGGCGTCGGCGAAAAGCTTGACGAATCCGGCGCGGTCGGGACCGTCCGGGTGTTGGTAGCCGAGTTCATTATCCGGGGCAAAGGCGAAAGTCTTGCCGTTTTCAATGAAGCGGTAGCCAAAGCCGCCATTGGAGTGATTGACCGGAAAAGCCTTCACCTGCAGATCGCCGAAACAGCAGAATCTGTCTTCATGGCAGGGATTGTCACATTCGAATACCATGGTAGAGCTGAGCGCTTCCAGTTCAACCGGGAAAAACGGCGCCTGCATCTGGTGGGAGAGAAAATTTCTGATGGCATCCTGGGCATGCGGACCGGAACAGAAGGTCAGGGTGAAATCGCTGCGGTAGGCAGGGCGGAAAAAAGGGAAACCGAGAAGATGGTCCCAGTGGGCATGGGTAAAAAAGAATCTGACTTTGTTTACACCCGCTTCGGCGCATAACTCTTTGCCGAGGTTGTGCAGGCCGGTGCCGGCATCAATGATAGCAATCTCTCCGGAGGTTGAACGGACCTCGATGCAGGTCGTATTGCCGCCATATCTCTGCGTGGCTGCACCAGGTGTCGGCAAAGAACCGCGACAGCCGCAGATTTTAATTTTCATGAGATTTCCACCTGAATATTTTAATGATTCTTCATTTTGGCGAATATCGCCGAAACCAGCGGCAAGGTCAATAAAAATTAAGATTAAAAAGTGGACAAAACCATATTAAAATCGATATATTCTGACCTTCCAGGCTGCAATTGAAGCCGCTGGATGAAGAGCAATCGATCCTTTGAAGGGATATGTGCATGACGAATGTCACGATAGATAAAAACGGGCTGATCTCGATCCCTGCAGATATTGCCGCGCGGCTCGGTGTTGTTGGTGGCGGCGAGCTTACAGCCGAACTTGATTCGGCCGGCAAACTTATCCTTACCCCTTTAACGGAGCGGGCGGCAGCGCCTTTGTCTGCTTTTGCGGAAACTGTTTGTCGCAAAAATCTCTCTTCCGGCATCCAGCATATCAAGGGGGTCGGACCGAAGCTGGTTGAGGCGTTTCAGCGGCTCGGCGTCACCACTCTTGAGGATGCCCTCTTTCTGCTGCCGCATCGCTACGAGGACCGGCGCGAGCTGCGCAGCGTGGGAGAGCTCAGGCCGGGACGGACTGAGGTCTTCGAGGCCATTGTTGTTTCAGCGACGATATCGGCAACCAGGGGGGGCAGAAAACAGTATGAAGTCACTGTTGGCGACGAAACCGGAACGGTGGTTTTCAGGTGGTTCAATTTCAATCAGCTCTGGATGAAGAAGGCCTGGCATTCCGGCAGACGCGGGATCTTCACCGGCGAGGTTAATCAGTTCGGCCACCGCCGCGAAATTCTTCACCCGGAGGTTGAGTGGCTTTCTGCCGAAGATGATATCGCCGCCGTCATGGCGCGTGATCCGGCCACCTATGGACGGATAGTCCCTGTCTATCCCCTGACTGAGGGGCTCCATCAGAAGGCAATGCGCCACATTATGAAACAGGTGGTCGACTCTTTTGCCAGCTGTGTCAACAGTACGATCTGTGCCGAAATCCTGCAGCGGCACCATCTCCTGCCAATTGCCGCAGCCCTCCATGAAGTGCATTTTCCCTCTACTGAAAGCGATCTGGAGATTCTGAACCGTGGCGCCACTGCTGCGCATCATACCCTGGTCTTTGATGAGTTCTTCTTTCTTGAACTCGGTTTAGCGCTCAAACGCCGCGGTTTTACCATGGAGGAAGGGATCGCCTTCGAGGTGAACCACAAATACACGAAACCGCTGCTGAAGCTGCTGCCGTTCTCGCTGACCCATGCCCAGCGCCGTGTCCTTTCCGAAATCAAGGAGGACATGATGGCGCCGTTCCCGATGCATCGTCTGGTGCAGGGTGATGTAGGAAGCGGCAAGACGCTGGTGGCGCTGATGGCCGCGCTGGTTGCAGTGGAGAACGGTTTTCAGGTGGCGATCATGGCTCCCACCGAAATTCTTGCCGAACAGCACTACCTGAACATCCACGGCTGGTGCGAATCCCTCGGGGTGAGCGTGCTGCTCCTTACCGCCTCGCACAAGGGTAAAGAGCGGCAGGAGTTGCTGGGAAGGGTGCAGAGCGGCGCTGCCTCGATCATTATCGGTACGCATGCGGTGATTCAGGAAAAGGTGGAGTTTCACCGCCTGGGGCTTGGCATTATTGACGAACAGCACCGTTTCGGGGTGCTGCAGCGCGGCATCCTCAAGAAGAAGGGGGCGAACCCGGATATTCTCGTTATGACCGCCACGCCTATTCCGCGCACTCTGGCGATGACCGTTTTCGGAGATCTGTCGCTTTCCGTTGTCGATGAGCTCCCCCCCGGCAGAACTCCCGTGCTGACAAAAATTTACGGCGAGAACCGGCGCCATCAGGTTTACGGCCTGATTAGGGATGAAATCAGCAAGGGGCGGCAGGCGTATATTATCTATCCTTTGGTGGAAGAGACGGAAAAGTCGGAGTTGAAAGCTGCTGCGCAGATGGCGGAAGAGCTGCAGACCGCTGCATTCCCCGAGCTCAAGGTCGGGCTTCTCCACGGCAAACTCAAACCCGAGGAGAAGGAGTCGGTAATGGCTGACTTCAAGGCTGGCGGGATTCATCTGCTGGTGGCGACCACCGTGATCGAAGTAGGGATCGATGTGCCCAATGCCACCGTCATGGTAATTGAGCATGCCGAGCGCTTCGGACTCTCCCAGCTGCATCAGCTGCGCGGCAGGGTAGGGCGGAGCAGTCATCAGTCGCACTGCATTCTTATCGCCTCTGACCGTCTATCTGCTGACGGGGTTAAACGGTTGCGAGTCATGGAGGCGACCTCTGACGGCTTCAGGATTGCCGAGGCGGATCTGGAAATCCGCGGCCCCGGGGATTTCCTCGGCACCCGCCAGGCCGGGCTGCCGGACTTCAGGGTGGCAAACATTCTGCGGGACGGCAGACTGCTGGAAGAGGCGCGGCGCGAGGCATTCACCCTGGTGGAGCGTGATCCCGAACTGCATCTGCCCGAGCATCAGAGCCTGAAGGAAGAGCTGGTGAAGCGGTGGGGGGGGAGGCTGGAGCTGGCTGGGGTGGCCTAATGGCTTCGCCAAAAGTCCATCTGCGGCGTTACGCTCAATCTTCGTCACTGCGACGTAGCTTTTAGCTACGCCTCATTCCTCAGCTTTCGCAAGCCTTGCAGCTGGAGCTTTTTGCTGTGCCATTTTAAAGGACATCTAGAATGTACGCTCAACTGGAAAAATATGCGGCGAAACTGCTCACCGACCGCTCAGCCCTGGCCGGCAGGATAGCTGTCGCTGTCAAGGACGATGAGCTGATAACCGCCGGAGAAACCGGGCTGGCGCGCCTCGCCAGAGGGGTGCTGGAGAGGCTGAGCGCACTCAGCCTGGTGGTTGCTGCGCCGTCGCTCCCGTTTGCCGGGCTGCTCGTTGCCAGAGCGGCTAATGGTTGCAGCTGCATAGAGCCGCAGGATACCGAGACACGCACCTTTTTACACGACATCCCGTTTATCAGGCGCAGGGAACTCTCTGCCAGACCGGCAGAGCAGATTGCGCAGCTGCTCGGCAACCGCAAGGGGGTGATTGTCGAAGGGGTTGGAATTATTGCGGTCGGCGGGGTGACGGTTGAGCAGGCGTACATCAACTATTCATCGGTCTTTCACTCAACCTTTGTCAAATACCTGCAGGATTTGCTGCAGAGCGGCTTTATCCTGCCGCAGGAGCAGGACGCCTGTCGCCGTTTCTTTGGCGAGTGGCTGCTGCCGCTGTCAGACGACGGCCTGCAGTTTCACCGCGGCGAGCTGGCGGCAAGGGATGAGATCCTGCGGGAGATAGTAACTGTCGGCCGCTACACTGTCGAACGAGGTCTGGTAGATTCCTTTTTCGGCAACATCTCCTGCCGCTCGGCAGATCTCATCTATATCTCGCAGACAGCGGCAAGCCTCGATGCCCTCACCGGCTGCATCGATCCGGTACCGTTCGACAACTCATCCACTGTGGGGATTACCGCTTCAAGCGAACTGGCTGCCCATCGTCGCATCTATGAGACGAGTGACGCTCAGGTAATTCTTCATGGCCACCCCAAATTCGCCGTCATAATGAGCATGCTCTGCGAGACGAAAGAGTGCACCATAAGCGACTGCTGGCGTGACTGTCCGCATGTCCGCTTTCTGGGGGGTACGCCGGTGGTTGCCGGCGAGATAGGGGCCGGCGGTCTGGCCAAGCGGGTGCCGCCGGTGATCGCGGAGCCGGGCAGGGCGATTGTCTACGGCCATGGGGTCTTTACTACCGGAAAATCAGGGTTTGCCGAGGCGTTTCGCTCGATGGTGGAAGTGGAGAACTGGTGCCGGAGTGAGTACCGGCGACGGCTGGAGGCTAAGGTCGGCGGCCTGTTGCTTTGAAATCTTGCACTGAAACATTCAAACTCAAAGACCAATTCCTATTATCTGCTATCTTTTCCAGCCGTGCAAAAATTAGTTGAATCTACCAGGGGTATATTAACCGAGGCTTGCCGCGTTGTCGTTAACCAACTACTCTTAGAGATAAGCCGCTGCTTGCGGCGGGAGTCTTCTTTTTTTGTATTGACTTTCTTAAATAAATATTTATAAGTATTTTAAGATTAAATATTTTTATGTAAAATTTTTATACTGCAGCCAAGAATGCCGTACGTAAAGCTGATATTACAAATCCGTTGAACGTCTTAACTACTCAGGTGCCACATTCACTAAATCCAATGTTCTGCCTCTTCCCTTTCTTCTTTTATGCGACTTGCATGCCGGCTTTTTTTAGGACGTGTTTAGCGACACTCAAACAAAAATTATCAATATTAAATAATATGTACCATTTCCTTTTTTTGAGCTGACCAAAATCCCGATTTGTTGGCTGGGAAATTTAATAGGTAGGGGGCTAATATGAAGATGAGCAAATGCCGTTTTGTTTTTTCCAGGGCTGCCTACTCAAGTCTGTTACTCTTGGCAGGATATCTAGTAACCACGCTCATTGTACCAGACACTGCATTATCTGCAATGTTGACTCCCCGCGCATACCACTCAGCTACTCTTCTGAAAAACGGAATGGTTCTTGCTGTCGGAGGGGTAAACTTAAACGGGGTCCTCTCTTCTGCAGAACTTTATAATTCATCGATTGATACGTTCTTCAGTACTGATGCTTTAATAAATCCTCGAAGCAAACATACCGCCACTCTGCTTCAAGATGGCTCTGTACTCATCGCTGGTGGTACTGGTCAGAATACAGCCGAACTTTATAACCCAATAAATGCCAGTTTTACTCTCCTTGGGGTCATGGGTGATGGGAGCATTACCGAGAACAGCGCTGTGCTCCTCCAGAGCGGTGATGTGTTGATTCAGGGGAATTCAACCAAGGCATTGCTCTATCAGTCTGCAACAAAAACGTTTTTGTCAGTTGATATGGCGGATGTCCGAAATGGCGGTACTTCAACAGTACTCAAAGACGGAACGGTTCTAATAGCCGGTGGTAAATCTGGGGTCAATTATCTGAGAACAGCGCAGAAATACTTTCCTGACCCAATACCCGGCATATTACAAAGCGACGGGACAATGACCGCCGATCGAGAAGATCATGCTTCAGTGCTGCTTGCAAGCGGTAAAGTGCTTTTAACTGGTGGTTGGAATGGCGTAGATCAACTTTCAACAGCAGAAATTTATGATCCTGCAACGAGTAACTTCACAGGACTTTCAGCCAATATGAATCACCCAAGATCAGAACATACAGCAATGCTTCTTCCAAACGCCAGAGTGTTGCTTATCGGTGGCAAAGATGTTCTGCAGATTGAACAGTATGATCCTATTTCGAGTATATTTGAGGCCGATATCAACTTAAGTAATGCCAGACAGGCGCATACTGCGACTTTGTTGACAAATGGAAAAATCCTTATTGCTGGCGGTGTTGATAATGGGACTTACTTGAATTCATCAGAATTATATCAAATGTATCCGGATCTGACAGCCGTTTCCGTAAGCGGTCCTGCCACAGCGAACTCGGGTCAGACAGTGAGCGTAGCAGCAACAGTAAAAAACCAGGGTGTTCTGAGTTCAGCCGGATTCTATGTTTCGGTATACCTGTCAACAGATACTACACTTAACTCAAGCGACATCAGGCTTGGCAACTTCTACGTCGGCGGATTGGCAGTTGGAGACCAGCAGGCAGTTAGCGGGGCGGTTACTCTGCCTGTGTCATTGGCAAGCGGCAACTACACTCTGATTGCAAAGGCAGACGATGCTGGCGTAATAGCAGAGAGCGACGAGACAAACAACACGGTTA